>NZ_JBEUDO010000031.1:0-35146 GCF_050584665.1 Nitrosomonas sp. ANs5 | reverse complement strand
CTTAAACTAATGAACTGGCTAGTTTTTAGCTCTTAATTCACACTTGAGTGAGAATGAAACCTACTGAGTTCTGGATCAAGGACTGGGGGATTGGAATTTCCCCAGCAAGAGAAACCGAAATTTCGCGAGAGTTGCTGAAGATTTTTCAGGGATTCTGGCAATGGGCTGAACTTGATCAAAAATCAAGGAGTACGCAACAAAGGTATAGTGCTGCTCTACATGCCCTTGGTGGTTGGGCTGTTGAAGAATGGGTAGAAAGTGATGAAACGATTGATGCCCATCAGCAACTTCTCGAAGCAACCGCCGCAGGTGATGGCCCCTTGATCTACCAGGATAGAGAAGAATGGCAAAGAGAACTGGCATGGCTTGCCGGAAACTGTACAAGTTTCTGGCATCGCAGTGCTAACAAAAGATTAACCCCAAATCTATGGGGTCAGAGCCAATTGATTTGTTGAAATAAAAAAGGGGACGCTGTCCTTTTACTGTTTTTTCTCTCAGAATCAACCGAGTCCGACCCCATCGATTTATCATTGAACGATTGCACCGTATTGTGCTATAGCCTGTTTGACAGAAAAAGGTAGCTCTCCTTTTTTTACCTACCTCCCCGAATTGAGCCAGGGTGGTAAGTCAGGTTACTTTCTGGAATCAATGAACAAAAGTCAATCGGGCTAGATCAAATAGGTGTTGATGTTGATAAGCGTTGCATCAGCAGCAAGCAGAGTACAAGCTGCATATTCGGATATAACCGCTATACACAAGCAATTGGAGAAAAATCATGATTCACCAAGTACCCGAAGTAATATTTAAAACGCGTGTTCGTGACGAATCAATCGGAGGCGATAATCCTTTCCGATGGCAAGACGTGACATCCAGCGACATATTCAAAGGCAAAAATGTGATTGTTTTTGGTTTGCCGGGTGCTTTTACACCGACTTGTTCGAGTACCCATTTGCCGGGTTACGAAGCTAAATATAATCAATTGAAGGCAAAAGGAATCGATGAGATATACTGCCTCAGTGTCAATGATGCTTTTACAATGTTCCAATGGTCAAAACATTTGGGAATAAAGAATGTAAAAATGCTGCCTGATGGCAACGGTGATTTTACTCGCTTGATGGGCATGTTAGTCAGGAAGGAAAATCTCGGTTTTGGTTTGCGTTCATGGCGCTATTCCATGCATGTCGTGAATGGCGAAATTAAACAAATGTTCATCGAACCGGGTTTTATGGATAACTGTCCGGATGATCCGTTTGAAGCTAGCGATGCCGACACAATGCTTAATTACTTAGGCAAATAAATCGTCCGGGTTTAGTCGCGACTGTTACCAGGATTTGGATAGGCGCTAGCCGTTTTCAGTTATGTTGATGTCATCGGGTAGGAGTAAAAGGGGATGCTACCCTTTTACTCCTTTTTCTTTCATAATCAAACTGGTCTGACCCCATTGATTCTGCGCCCGTTCAAACCAGCGCACCACTTGTTGCCAGTGATGCTCACCGTAGTGGCGAATGAATCGTTGCGTTTCTTCATGGTTGAGTTCACGCAATATTGCCAGCCGCTGTTCAATATATTCTTTGGTTAATACGATGCGGCATTCCTGTTCAATGCAATGCCGCCACTCATCGAATGTTTCGGGTATGTGGGTGCTCATCAATCTCACACTGTAAAAAATTAAGAAGTTAAGGGGCCTGATATAAGGTTCTGCAACCCGATATAAATTTTCCATCAAGCGTTGATACACGCTCGACACCAAGAAAACAGCTGTGCTCAACGCTTGAGTGCTGCTGGCTGAAAATGACAAACTTCTTGTCGTTACGATGCCAAGCCAGCGAATAGCGGATACAACCCAGATGCGCTGATTGCTGTCAATTAAACCATTTGATAAATGTTATGTTATAACATATCATAAATAATATCTATTAAGTTTAAATGATCAAGTGCTATCGATCGTGACTCAAGACATAAGAAATGAAAAAGTTAACTGTTGGTGTTGATAGCAATCAGTGACTATGGATATTTTTACAATATTCGCCACATTGGTTGCATCTTTGATGGTTGTGTCGGTGGCCGCATGCTCCGCTTTTGTGCTGCATATCAAAGACAGTAGATTGAAAATCTGGATGCCGCGGCTTATCGCTGGGGCGGTGGGCGTTTTGCTTGGTGATGCTTTTCTGCATCTCCTGCCCGATGCGATGGCGTTATCTGATAATACCCGCACGGTATTTATTTGGGCGCTGACAGGCATGCTTTGTTTCTATGGGATCGAGCAATATCTTCACTGGCAGCATGACCACAGCCTGGCAATGCGAGCTGTCAATTCACCTTCGGCCGCCTCGTTCGCCAAAATGAATCTGCTTGGCGATGGCATTCATAATTTTGTAGACGGGGTGCTCATCGCAGGCAGTTTTCTTGCAGATCCGATGTTGGGGATCACCACGACCATTGCCATTATGGTGCATGAAATACCACAGGAAATTTCTGATATCGCGGTGTTGATACAGGGTGGTTTTGCAAAAAAGCAGGCGGTCATTCTTAATGTGCTCTGTGCGTCCGCATGCATTATCGGTGCCATGGTGACCTTGCTGGTTGCCCATGTAATTACGTTGAGTCTAAGTGCTTTGCTGGCTATTACCGCTGGTGGTTTCATTTATATTGCGACCACCGATCTGATACCCCTCCTGCGACAGTCGAGAATGAAACTTGCGTTGCCAATGCATGCAGCGGCTACTGCAGCTGGAGTCTTTTCGATGCAGGCTCTTCTATGGCTCGAAGCATTTATATAGTTGAAGAAAGAATACGCCTTTGACAGCAAAAATATCCGTAACCGTGCTAGGAGGCTGTCCGAGAATAGACTGATCTACTGCGGACGAGCCTGATTGGTCGGATTTTACGATCCTATTTCGTTAAATAGAACGACTATTTGCCTCAAATGATCGAAAAATCCAACTCAACCAGCCTCGCCCTCGCTACGATCGCTATTCTCGGACAGCCTCCTAGCAGGGTGGCAAGGATCCGGCAAGGTAACATTGTTTAATCGCCTTCTCTCGGTTGAAATTGGATTCTTAATCGATTCAGTGTATTGCCCTGATATTTTTGATTAGAAAATTTTCGATAGATCCATTGGTGAGCCTAATGGATATTAATAATCAATAGGTTGAAATTTAAATGTTTTTTCTGGAAGTCTTGGTTGAACGAAGTATCAGAGAAATTTTTCCAGCACCAAGTGGCAATCAGCCACGCATGTTGAAGGTTCATCATGGCTGAGCGCCAGATCCAGTTGTACAACACGCTGACAAAAGCGAAGGCGCCGTTGCAGACCACCGTGCCGGAACAGGTTACGCTGTACGTGTGCGGTCCCACAGTTTATAACTATGCCCATATCGGTAATGCGAGGCCTGCAGTCGTGTTTGATGTGCTGGCGCGACTGCTGCGCCTGCATTATCCCAAGGTCGGGTATGCCCGCAATTTCACTGATATCGATGACAAGATCAATGCGGCAGCTGCCGAAGCCGGGCTGCCCATTCAAGCTGTCACGTCTCGCTATATCGATGCGTACCATGAGGATATGCGGGCACTGGGTGTGCTTGCGCCAGATCATGAACCGCGTGTGACCGAGCATATCCCGGAGATCCTCGATCTGATTCAGCGCTTGATTATTCGAGGTCACGCCTATGTGGCGCAGGCGCATGTTCTGTTTCATGTGCCGTCTTATCCACAGTATGGTCAGTTATCCCGCCGCCAGCCCGAGGCGATGCAGGCAGGTGCCCGCATCGAAATTGCGCCTTACAAGCGCGATCCTCTGGATTTTGTGCTTTGGAAACCTTCGACACCCGACCAGCCGGGCTGGGACAGCCCTTGGGGCCGGGGTCGTCCTGGCTGGCATATTGAGTGTTCGGCAATGATCGGGCGCCACTTTGGTGGCACCCTCGACATTCATGGCGGCGGACAAGATCTCATATTCCCTCATCACGAGAACGAGATAGCGCAAGGTACTTGCGCGCATGATGGCCGCCTTTATTGCCGCACCTGGGTGCACAACAGTTTCGTGACCGTGGAAGGCCAGAAAATGTCGAAGTCACTCGGCAATGTGCTGCTGGTGCGTGATCTGCTGGAGCAGGCACCGGGTGAAGCCATCCGCCTGGCGTTGTTGACGACGCACTATCGTCATCCGCTGGATTGGGGAGCACAGCGACTGGTTACTGCCCGTCGCACCCTTTTGCGGTGCTATGCCAGCCTGGCTAAAGTGGCATCGCTTGCGCCTGCCAGCACAAGCGGAGTGGATGAAAGGGTATTGGATGCGCTGCGCAATGACCTCAACACGCCCCTGGCCATCACCCGCTTGCATGAGCTGGCGAGCATGCTGGATGCCGCTGACAGCGCTGCCAAGCAGGCGATGGCCAGGGGCCGGCTGCTGGCATCCGCCAGTTTGCTGGGACTTCTGCAACAGGAGCCTTCGTCAGCCGTGCAGGCGCTTCAGTTCGAGCAACAACCCTTAACACTTTCGATGGCAGATATTGAATCACTGCTTGCCGAGCGTGATCGGGCACGGTATGCGCGTGATTTTCAGCGTGCCGATGCGATCCGCGCCGAGCTGGAAGCAGCAGGGGTTGCTATTGCTGACAGCCCGCAAGGCAGTACCTGGCAACGGATTAACGTGCAATCAACATGAGACAGTGGTTTACCAAGGCGGTGCTTTTGCTTATCCGGGCTTACCAGCTCGGCATCAGTTCTATGCTGGGAGACTGTCCCGTCAACGAAAACAAAGCATAAGAAAAACATAAGACGACAGAGCAGGTGCTGAATTGTGACGAATAATCCAACTTGTAACGCTATTGCCATTACCTTGCCGGATGGGTCGGTGCGCACCTTTCCGGGACCTGTCAGTGTGCTCGAGGTGTCGGTATCGATCGGCGCACAGTTGTCCAGAAACACTGTGGCAGGTATTGTCAACGGCAGGCTGGTCGATGCCGCAGATATGATCGACTGTGATGCCAAGCTGCAGATCATCACGCCAAATGATCCACAAGGGGTGGAAATCATCCGGCATTCCTGCGCCCATCTGATCGGGCATGCTGTCAAGCAATTGTTCCCCACTGCGAAAATGGTGATCGGCCCGGTCATTGACGAAGGATTTTATTACGATATTGCATACGAGCGCCCCTTTACGCAGGATGATCTGGCCGCCATTGAGGCGCGCATGCGGATTTTGATTGCCAGGGGCTACGCTGTGATCAAGCGTATGACGCCGCGCGATGAGGCCATCCGCATATTCCGCGCGCGTGGCGAGGACTACAAGTTGCGTCTGATTGAAGATATGCCGGAAGTTGATGTCATGGGGTTGTATTTCCATGAGGAATATGTCGACATGTGCCGTGGCCCGCACGTGCCCAATACGTGTTTTCTCAAGCATTTCAAACTCACCAGATTGTCAGGTGCTTACTGGCGCGGCAATGCCGACAACGAGCAGTTGCAGCGTATTTATGGCACGGCGTGGGCCGATAAGAAGGCGCTTGACGCTTACATCGAGCGCATGGAGGAGGCAGAAAAACGTGATCATCGCCGCCTTGGCCGTGAACTGAATCTGTTTCATTTTCAGGAAGATGCACCGGGCGCTGTGTTTTGGCATGCGCGTGGCTGGACGCTGTTTCAACAGCTGATCGCCTACATGCGTCGCCGTCAGCAGGAGGCCGGGTACGTCGAAGTCAATACGCCGGATGTCATGGATCGCAGTCTCTGGGAAATTTCGGGCCATTGGCACAACTATCGTGATCATATGTTCACCACGACCACCGAGGATGGGCGCGCACTGGCCCTCAAGCCAATGAACTGCCCGGGCAGTGTGCTGCTGTTTCGGCATGGACTCAAAAGTTACCGCGATTTGCCGATACGCATGGCCGAATTCGGGAAAGTGCATCGCTACGAACCCTCCGGAGCGCTGCACGGCCTACTGCGAGTGCGTCATTTCACGCAGGACGACGCGCATATTTACTGCACGCTACCGCAGATGCACAAGGAATGCCGGGAGATCGTCGCGCTGGTGCTCGATATTTACCGTCAGTTCGGATTTCCCGATGTGCGCATCAAACTCTCAACCCGTCCCGACCACCGGATGGGGGACGATGCCACCTGGGCGCTGCTCGAAAATGCATTGATCGAATCCCTGCGCGACATGGCCTTGCCGTATCAGATCAATCCCGGGGAAGGGGCCTTTTATGGGCCGAAATTGGAATTCGTATTGCGCGACGCGATAGGGCGTGACTGGCAATGCGGTACCTTGCAGGTCGATATGAATTTGCCCGAGCGTTTTGGCATTGTCTATATGGATGAAGATGGCCAGCGCAAACGTCCTGTCATGCTGCATCGTGCCCTGTTTGGCTCATTGGAGCGTTTTGCCGGAATTCTGATCGAGCAGCATGCCGGCAAGTTGCCTGCGTGGCTGGCACCTGTTCAGGTGGCGGTCCTATCCATTACGGAACAGGTCGCAGCTTACGCACAAGACGTGACCCGCGTACTGCTGGGCAGTGGTCTGCGCGCCGAAGCGGATGTCAGCAACCAGAAGATCGGCTATAAAATTCGTGAGCAGACGTTGCTTCGTATTCCTTTTCTGTTGGTGGTCGGCGCCAGAGAGGCGAGTGCCGGCCAGGTCGCTATGCGTACCCGGGAGGGTCAGAATCTTGGTGTCTTGCGCATCACCGATGCCATCAATCTGCTGATCAAAGAGACCCTGGCACCCGATCTTGCTGCGCGAGACGCTGACCGGCTTGATTTGCTGCAACGTTTGAGCGCCATTGACGGGACAGATCTCCCGTCTGTCCCACGTGAGTTGTGCACATGAGAGACCTGGGTAAAGACACGGTCTTGCGCTTAACGCGCCGGCATGCAGACCTGCTCGTATACGGTGGCACCGTCCTGACCCCCAATGGTGTAGAAGTGATCGACATTGCCTGTATTGCAGGGCGCATCATTGCCATGGGGGATCTGGCAGGCAACTGGACGGCAGAGACGGCCATCGCGGCGACGGGCTTGCACGTACTGCCCGGTGTGATTGATTCCCAGGTTCATTTCCGTGAACCTGGGCAGACACATAAAGAAACATTGGCATCCGGTACGCGTGGCGCGGTATTGGGGGGTGTCACGGCTGTATTCGAGATGCCGAACACGCAGCCGCTTACACTGTATCAACATGATCTTGAGGAAAAAATGCGTCGGGCGTATGGCCGTACCTGGTGTAATTACGCCTTTTACATCGGTGGTTCGGCGGCAAATACGCAGCACTTGGCCGCACTTGAGAATTTACCTGGATGCGCTGGTATCAAGGTATTCATGGGCAGTTCGTTCGGGGATCTGCTGGCGGACGACGATGTGGTGTTGGAGCGGATACTGTGTCAGGGTTATCGCCGCTTGGCAGTGCACGCAGAGGACGAGACGCGGCTTTGCCAGCGTAGAGCCCTCGTTGAAGCGAGCGGTGATGTGCGGCAGCATCCCATCTGGCGTGATGAACGCAGTGCGCTGATGGCTACCGAACGTATCGTGCGGCTTGCCGCCAAGACGGGAAGACGGTTGCATATCCTGCATGTTTCGACGGCAGAAGAAATGGCCTATCTGGCACAGCACAAATGTCGTGTGAGTGTGGAGGTACTGCCCCATCATCTGACGCTGTGCGCGCCGGAATGCTATCAACGTCTCGGCACGCTGGCTCAGATGAACCCGCCGGTGCGTGATAAGCGTCATCAGGATGCTTTGTGGCAATCCGTACGTACCGGTGTGGTGGATGTCCTGGGCAGCGACCATGCGCCGCACACTTTAGAAGAAAAGGCTTGCCCTTATCCACAGTCGCCCAGCGGCATGACTGGCGTGCAAACCTTGCTGCCGGTTATGCTGGGTCACGTGCATCATGCGCGATTGAGTCTGCAGCGCCTGGTTGATCTGACCAGTAGTGGCCCTGCACGAATCTTCGGTATAGAAGGGAAGGGCAGAATCGCGCTGGGATACGATGCGGATCTGACCATTGTTGATTTGCATGCCCGGCGTGAAATCAGCAACCGTTGGATTGCCAGCCAGTGCGGCTGGACGCCTTACGATGGCATCCGCGTCACTGGCTGGCCCATTCATACCATTATTCGTGGCCATGTCGTGGTTCGGGATGAGGGGCTCTGCGATGATTTGCCCCAGGGGCAGCCGGTGCGATTCCTCGAATCACGCGATGCCGCACAACTACCATGCCTCTAACTTTCAAGGAAGTGCAATGATGAAAGAATCCTCTCAAACAAAACCACCGGTCGTATTTCATACACGGGAATCCATCGAACAGGTCGAGGAAGGCCGGCAGTTGGCGCCTAAATTTGATGATCAGGGATTGATTGTGTGTGTCACGCAGGATGCCTCGAGTGGTCAGATACTCATGGTGGGCTACATGAATGCTGAAGCCTTGACCAGGACCATCGAAACTGGCGAGGCGCATTATTGGAGCCGTTCGCGCCAGGTACTTTGGCATAAAGGTGCGACCAGTGGTCTTGTCCAGCATGTTGAAGAGCTGTTGATTGATGATGATCAGGATGCCATCTGGCTGCGCGTCAAGGTCAGCGGTTCGGGTGCCAGCTGCCATGTGGGTTACCGATCCTGCTTCTATCGCAAAATTCCGATTGCAAACGAGGGACGCGGGTGCCAGCATCTTATCTATACAGAGGTGGAAAAAACCTTTGATCCCAAAGAGGTTTATGGCGATGTGCCCAATCCCACCCGGCTATGAGCGGGTGATAAAGTGCAGTCTCACTGTGCTATGACGGCTGCAGGCAACTGCGCACAAGCAGCGGTTATCGGCTAAGATATTCAAGGCTATCGGAAGCGGCTGTTGCGGTTTTTGTGCCGGTTCCTGATAGACCCCGCAAGTTTCCCGGCTCCAAACCAAGGTGGACCAGACAATTATCCGTGCCGTGTTGCTTGGCAAGTGAGTTCAGTTAATATGCATTACGTATAAGCATTAGACCGTAATTCAACGAGTTGGTTAACCTAACAGATTCAATCAACATTCTCGTTGAAATGCGTCTGAGAAGCTGTCTGGAAGCACTGGCTTCGAGTGATCGTGCAGCAGCATGCTGTGTGTTAATACGTACTGCTTTTTCTAAAACCATGGACCATGGGCAATCTTCGCCGCTGCCTGCCTGGCAATCAGCTTGCTAATCGGTTTTGGGTTCACGGCTGAAGCGGTAAAAAGCCAGCATGCCGAATAGGTTCGGCAGCAGAACCAGCTTGCGTTCACCGTTCATCACACGTTTTTCGAGAATGTTGACCTGTAGTTGATGGCAGAGCTGTTCAAAGTCATGCAGCGTGCACAAATGGATATTGGGCGTGTTGTACCATTGATAGGGCAGGCTTTGGGAAACGGGCATCCGTCCTGAGAAGACTTGCAGACGGTTTTTCCAGTAGCCGAAATTGGGGAAGGATACGATGCCCTGCTTGCCTACGCGCAGCATTTCCTGGATGATTTTTTCGGTGTTTTTCATGGCCTGGAGCGTCTGCGACAGGATCACATAGTCAAATGAGTCGTCTCCAAAACCGGAAAGGCCTGATTCCAGGTCGCTATGGATAACGTTGATCCCGTTCTCGAAGCAAGCCAGTATATTCTGTGTGTCGATTTCTATGCCATAGCCATGAACGTTGAGCTGGTTTTTAAGGTGGCGCAGCAGGGATCCATCACCGCAACCCAGATCGAGCACTTTCGATTGCGGCTTGATCCAAGCCGCAATGGCGTCGTAGTCGGGGCGTGATGGCAGTTGGGTGTGACTGACTTCGTTTGTCATCATTTTTTAGGATAGAAATTCTGCAGAATATCGGCTTAAATGGAAATATTGTGCATGTAGGCACGCATCAGCTGATGATAATAGTCATCTTTCATGAGGAAGGAATCATGTCCGTGATTGGACGGAATTTCTGTATAGCTGACGTTGCGTTTATTGGCAACCAGCGCTTTGACAAGGGTGCGGGAGCGTTCGGGAGGGAACCGCCAATCGGAGCTGAAGGACAGTACCAGAAAGTCCGCTTGGGCACGCGCAAAGGCCGCTTGCAGATCCCCGTCACAATCCTGAGCGGGATCGAAATAGTCGAGTGCTTTGGTCATGAGCAGGTAGGTGTTGGCGTCGAACTGATCGGCGAATTTATCTCCCTGATAGCGAAGATAGGATTCGATCTGGAATTCCACTCCGAAATTGAATGCGAGCGCGCCATTGCGCAATTCCCGTCCGAATTTGCTGGCCATGGAATCGTCCGATAAATAGGTGATGTGGCCCAGCATGCGCGCCAGGCGCAAGCCTCTGCGCGGGAAGGTGCCATGCGAATAATAATCGCCGCCATGAAAATCGGGATCGGTCAGGATGGCCTGGCGCGCTACATCGTTGAAAGCGATGTTCTGTGCGGTCAATTTTGCCGCCGCAGCGATGACGATGGTATGACGGACCCTTTCCGGTGCATCGAGCGCCAGTTGCAGGGCTGACATGCCACCGAGGCTGCCACCGATCACGGCAGCAAAGCAGTCAATCCCCAATCGATCGGCAAAACGTACATAGGTTTCGGCCCAGTCGCCGGTGGTTACCAGGGGGAAATCCGGTCCATAACGCTTGCCGGTTTTGCTGTTGATGCTGATCGGGCCGGTGGATCCATGGCAGCCGCCAAGGTTGTTGATGCCGATGACGAAAAATCGGCGGGTATCGATGGGTTTGCCCGGCCCGATCATATTGTTCCACCAGCCCGTGCTCTTGGGGTTGTCTGCATAGACACCAGCCACATGATGGCTGCCGGACAATGCGTGACAAATCAGTACGGCATTGGATTTGGCCGGATTCAGCTCACCATAGGTTTCATAGGTCAGCTCGAAGCTATCCAGTACAGCACCGCTTTTCAAGCCCAGCGGTGAGTCAAAATGCATGCGCTGCGGGGAGACGATGCCAAGTGAATCTGAATCATGCATGAATGTGACGGTTTGAAGTGAAGTAAAAATACATGAGTATACAAGGATAGAGCGGATTATTATATCGCCAAAAAGCCCGCTCCATGGTGCGTAGCGCTGTTTGTTCGGGCAGACGCTGGGTGATCAACTGTTCAGTTTCAACAACAGGTTGTGAATTTTTTCTGACTCATGGGTGCGCAGTATTTTTTGCGTGAGACGGGTAATGCTAGGGATGTGGCTGCCGAGAATTTCCCGTTTTACGGTCAAAAGTTGTGCCGGGTACATGGAGAATTGCCGTAAACCCATGCCCAGCAATAAGCGCGTGTATTTTGAATCTCCTGCCATTTCTCCGCAAATCGAAACCGGCACATTGGCTTTGCCAGCGATCTGAATAACACGGGCAAGCAGCCATAGCACGGCAGGATGTAAGGGGTCGAACAGGTGGGCGACAGTTTCGTCGACGCGATCGATGGCCAACGTGTACTGAATCAGATCGTTGGTGCCGATCGATAGAAAATCCAGTTTTTTTATGAACAGGTCAAGCGCGAGCGCTGCTGCGGGTATTTCTATCATGCTGCCGATCTTGATATTTTCGTCAAAGGGTTTCTTTTCATCGCGCAGGCTTTGTTTGGCAACTT
The DNA here is from genome assembly GCF_050584665.1 of Nitrosomonas sp. ANs5. NCBI lineage: Bacteria > Pseudomonadati > Pseudomonadota > Betaproteobacteria > Nitrosomonadales > Nitrosomonadaceae > Nitrosomonas > Nitrosomonas sp. ANs5. Next base: position 23,569 of record NZ_JBEUDO010000031.1, on the reverse strand, counting down.
CGATCATTTGTAGCGTCTGATTGATTTCCCAGCCACTGGAAAGCATGGGAATCAGAATGCGTGCGCAGCCATGACTGGAAGCACGCAAAATGGCACGCAATTGTGTCAGGAACATGGCGGGCTCAGCCAGGCTCATGCGGATTGCACGCAATCCCAGCGCCGGGTTGGCGGCGATGCGGTAAGTGCTTTTAAGATTCTTATCTGCGCCCAGATCAAATGTGCGAATGATGACAGGTAAACCTCGCATGCCTTGAACGACGGTTGAATAGGACTCGAATTGTTCTTCCTCGCCGGGCAAATCATCCCGGTTTAGAAACAGGAATTCGCTGCGGAAGAGGCCAACACCCATGGCGCCGCTTTCTCTGGCCTGGCCGATTTCCTGGGGAAGCTCGATATTGGCCAGCAACGCTACCTGGGTGCCATCCAATGTGGCGGACGTGACCGATTTGATGCGCGACAGCTTGCGTTTTTCCAGTGCGAGCTGGTTTTGTTTCAGGCGATACTCGGCCAGTATATATTTGTCCGGGTTGACGATGACGATCCCGTGATTACCGTCTGCGATCAGAATGTCATTTTCATAAATGAGTTGCTGAGCATGTTGCATCGCCACGATTGATGGGATGTTCAGGCTGCGGGCGACAATTGCCGTATGCGAGGTCGGTCCGCCCATGTCGATCAAAAATGCCGCAAACTGATGTTGCTTGTATTGCATGACATCGGCTGGGCTGAGATCGTGCGCGACCAGAATGCTGGAGCCATCTTGTTTGAGTGGCGGTGGCGTATAGCCGGGGTGTCCCAGCAGCACTTTCAGTACACGTTCGACAACCTGGATGACGTCGGTTTTGCGTTCACGCAAATAGGCATCTTCGATTTCCTCGAATTGGGCGATCAATACTTCCATTTGTTGAGTAATAGCCCATTCTGCATTGCACTGTACCTGTGCGATGTTTTCCATGGCCGCCTGAGCAAGCGTGGGGTCGTCCAGAATCATGTGGTGCAGTTCAAGAAAGGCGTTGAATTCGGCCAGTGCCGGCCCCTGAGTAGTGGATGTCTGCAATGTTTCCAGTTCCTGGCGCACGGTGGCAAAGGCGCTCTGGAGACGTGCCAGCTCGGCATCGATCTGATTCTTGGGCAGCAGATAATGCGGGACATTCAGCGTTGCTGACGAGGCAAGATGCGCATGACCAATCGCAATGCCTTCGGATACGCCCACACCATGCAAAATAAAACTCATTCGGATTCCCCAAAATAGCCATTGACCAGGGTGCGCAACGCATCGATGGCTGCCAGCTCGTCCGGGCCGGAAACTTCCAATTCGATCATAGTGCCTTGACTGGCGGCGAGGGTCATGACCCCCATGATACTCTTTGCATTGACTTTGCGGCCATTGCGATTGAGCCAGATTTCACTTTCGAACTGACCTGCCAGCCGTGTCAGTTTGGCCGAGGCGCGCGCATGTAAACCAAGTTTGTTGAGGATAGTCAGTGTTTCGCTTTGCATCACTAGGCTCTAGATATATGGATAATGCTGTCCCGACCACCGGTCAGGACTTTGTTGACTAATTCCGGCAAGGGCTTGTGCCGGTAATGCAGGGCACGCAACAACATGGGCAGGTTCAAGCCGGCCAGGCATTCGATTTGTCCGTGTTGGATCAGTCTGCGTGCGATATTAGCAGGCGTGGCGCCAAACAGGTCGGTCAGAATCAGTACACCGTTGCCCTGGTCAAGTTGTTTGAGTGTGCTTTGCAATTTTAATACTTCAGCATCCGGATCCACTGTTGGAAGAATGGCATGGTTGATCAACATCCTTGGCTGCTCGCCAAGGATGTGCTCGATACAGTCAAGAAAGCTTGCGCCCAATGGTTCATGACTGATGATCAAGATGCCGGCTATATTGTGATTCATGCCGTCGCCAAATGGTATAAATTGAAAATTTTATCACTGTCCATCTTTTATTGCCGAATCGCCATGGCTAGTACTCCGTTCCGTCAATTAGCTTGCAAATGAAATCGATGGATTCGCCTGCCAGGCTAGGCGCAAACCGCAGTCATAGCCGTAGCTATGGCGAGGATTTGCAACAACGCATGACAGGCGAAGGCGCGATTTCATGTAATCGGTTTGGCGGAACGGAGTACTAGGAGGCTGTCCGAGAATAGACTGATCGTACTGCGTACGATTCTGGCTGGCTGGATTTTCCGATCCTTTTCGTTGAATAGAACGACTATTCGCCTCAAATGATCGAAAAATCCCGCTCAACCAGCCTCGCCCTCGCTACGATCGCTATTCTCGGACAGCCTCCTAGGTACTCAGTATTCAGGCCGGTCTGACGTGGGTCAGGATTGCTTCGTTGCACTGCAAATGACGAACAAACAGAAAATAGCCGCCATCCATAATTTGGCCGCTGTTACGACGAGGCCCAATCGGCCGTGGTTATCCAGATTTATCGGTGACGATATATTGCCATAAGTGATAGGTGATAGGACTTTGAAGAAGCTGGCCGGAACAGGAATTTCTAGTACTCCGTACCGTCAATTAGCTTACAAATGAAATCGATGGATTCGCCTGCCAGGCTAGGCGCAAACCGCAGTCATAGCCGTAGCTATGGCGAGGATTTGCAACAACGCATGACAGGCGAAGGCGCGATTTCATGTAAGCGGTTTGGCGGAACGGAGTACTAGACAGTTTCGGCTACTGTTGAACGCGTGTCTATTTGGTTTGTCGAAGACAGGCAAGAAATCGGTAATCTGCGGGTGTAAATACGTTTGCACGTTTGCCGTCCGAGTCTTTCATTGTTGCCGGCCAGATTGACTTAGTTGACTTGGGTTGGTTGTTTGCAGGTGGCGCGCCTGGGTAAATTGAAAAACATATTTGTGTTACTATTTCTCGCTTTCTGAATGCAGGCTATGTTATGTGGTGTGAGGAGGCCGGTATGGGTTGCCTGAATCTTTAATTGCCGATTTGTTTCGATGCAGGAATGCGGATAGCTGGATTCAGCAGGGTATTGTCGATACAGTTGCTTCTGTCCAATGGGTAACTCATTGGAAACATTGCCATAAAATAAATTTCTGTTTTTATCGGACGCGAATCTTGTTATAATGTAAGCGAATTGATAGGTGGGCTGGTTTAGCCCATTTTTTATTTGTAGCGGAGCTATGTTGCTATTTGAGTTACTCGAACCGACGCTGGCGGGAATGGGTTATGAGCTGGTAGATGTCGAACAGTCTGCGCCTGGCAAATTGCTCAGAGTGTTTGTGGATAAAAAGGAAGGCGCGATCACACTGGATGATTGTGTCGCCATCAGCAATCACCTGGGGCAATTGCTGGCTGTCGAAAATATCGATTATTACCGGCTGGAGGTTTCTTCCCCGGGGTTAGACAGGCCATTGAAGAAAAGGGCCGATTTCATTCGTTTTACGGGTGAAACTATCCGAATAAAGTTGCGAATTGCATGGCAAGGACAAAAGAATTTTGTCGGTCTGCTCAAAGAAGTACAAGACGACACCCTGACGCTGGAGGCAGATGGGAAGACGCTGCAGATTGAATTGAGGAATCTGGACAAAGCCCGCTTGGTACCGAGATTATAGTTTTGTTAAACCTAAGAGGCGGTTTTAGGTTAAAAATATGGCTGGAGGAATATGAGCCGCGAGATTTTGCTGTTAGTCGATGCTTTGGCGCATGAGAAAAACGTTGAAAAAGCCATTGTTTTTACTGCGCTCGAGATGGCGCTGGCTTCTGCCGCCAAAAAGCATTTTCATGATGATATTGATATCCGTGTCTTGATTAACCGGGAGACAGGGGGGTTTCAGTGTTTTCGCAGGTGGTTGATCGTTGCCGAGGAGGATGTCGAGCATCCCGCCCGGCAAATTTCCCTGAGCGATGCCATGCAGCGGGACGAACAAGCTCAGTTGGGTGAGTATATCGAGGAGTTGATAGAGTCGGTCACATTTGACCGGATCGGTGCGCAGGCCGCCAAGCAAGTTATTTTTCAGAAAATACGTGATGCCGAGCGGGAACAAAACCTGAATGATTTTCTTGCACACAAGGAGTATCTGGTAACTGGCGCCATCAAGCGTATGGATCGGGGCAATGCCATACTCGAGTTCGGGAAGATCGAGGCGCTATTGCCGCGTGATCAGATGATTCCTCACGAAAACTTGAGAATGGGAGACCGGGTTCGCGCCTATTTGCTCCGGATTGATCGCGCTGCCCGGGGGCCGCAGTTAATTTTGTCGCGTACTTCACCCGATTTCTTAATTAAACTGTTCGAGCTGGAAGTGCCTGAAATCGAAGAGGGAATGCTGGAGATCAGGGCGGCTGCGCGGGATCCTGGTTCCCGTTCGAAAATTGCTGTGAAATCGAATGATCCGCGGATTGATCCGATCGGCACTTGCGTGGGTATGCGCGGATCGAGAGTGCAGGCTGTCATTAGCGAGCTGGCCGGTGAGCGAATCGATATCATCCAGTGGTCGGAAGATCAGGCCACGTTTGTTGTGAACGCCTTGGCGCCAGCCGAGATCAGCAGCATTATGGTGGATGAGGACAAGCATTGCATGGATATTGTCGTCGACGAAGATAATCTCGCCCAGGCGATCGGCCGCGGCGGACAGAATGTGCGTCTGGCTTCGGAGCTGACGGGGTGGCAGCTCAATATCATGACCGTTGAAGAATCCATGGAAAAAAATGAAGAAGAAACTGCCGCAATTTGCAGACTGTTCATGGAAAAATTGGATGTAGATGAGGAGGTGGGGCATATTCTGGTGGAAGAGGGTTTTTCCACGCTGGAAGAGGTTGCCTATATTCCCTTGGACGAGATGCTTGAAATCAAGGAATTTGATCAGCAGACAGTTGAAGAATTGCGCAATCGTGCGCGTAACGTATTGTTGACCGATGCGATTGCGACAGAAGAAAAAATTGAGCATGCGTCCGAAGCATTGCTCACTCTGGAGGGGATGGATATTGAACTGGCCCGGAAATTGACAGCCAAAGGCATCAATACCCAAGAAGAACTGGCCGATTTGGCGGCGGATGATTTGGTTGAAATGACTGGTATAGATTTGGAACGTGCCGGCAAGATCATCATCAAGGCGCGTGAGCCCTGGTTTATGTAAACTGTTTTTGAGTTAATCAGACAGGTTGGGTATGATTTTAAGTTTCCAGAGATGAACAAGCATAAAATTTCCTATATATTGCTAGGATTTTGTTGGATTTGAGGTAAATAAAAGGTTGCTGATGACTCAAATGACTGTAGAGCAATTTGCACAAGAACTAGGCATGCTGCCAGACTTGCTGCTTGAACAGCTGCAAGCTGCTGGTGTTAACAAGCGGTCGGCGACCGACTTTGTGACGGAACAAGATAAGACACAACTGCTCGATCATCTCCGGAAAGCGCATGGAACGAGTGGGACAAAGAATAAAATTACCCTGACCCGCAGGCAAACAACCGAGATAAGGCAGTCGGATGGTGCCGGCAAGGCCCGGACGATTGAAGTCAAAGTCAGGAAAAAACGTGTGCTGACCAAGCCGGCAGCACCCACTGAAGCCGGTCAGGCTGCTGCTGTTGGCGAGCCAGAGTCCGCCAAGGCTGCTGAGGCGCCCGCTGCCGCCAGGCAGCCGATTATTGATGAGGCGCAACGCGCACTGCGAGAAGAGGAGGCCAGAAAACGGGCCGAGCTGATAGCGCGCCAGGCAGCTGAGCTAAAAGAAAAGCAGGAAAGAAGAAAGCAGCAGGCGGCAGCTCAGGCCGGTATAGGTAAAGAATCCAAGGCGGAAGAGCCGGCGAAGGCTGACGAAGCACCGCAGGTCGCTGAGCCCGCTGAAACTGTGGCGCAACAGCCGACCGTCACCCCCCCAGCAGCACCGGAACCGGAGAAAGCGGTTAAGCGGAAACCTGTTGTAGGCGAGCGGGTGATCCTTAAGCCCCCCAAGCCTGCTCCAAAGCCCGCTGAAGAAAAGGTTGACAAGAAAAAGAAACCGGTCAAGCAACAGGAAGTCTGGAAGGAGGAAACTGCCAAACGGCGCGAATCTAAAATCCGGGGCGATCTGTCGGGCGGGCAGGGCTGGCGCATGCGTAAGGACAAGCACGGTAAAAACCGTTCTGAGACACCCCAGCCGGAGCATGCTTTTTCAGCACCGACCGAGCCGGTTGTACACGAGGTTTTGATTCCTGAAACAATTTCAGTTGCAGTATTGGCTCAGAAAATGGCGGTAAAAGCGGCCGAGGTAATCAAGGTGTTGATGAAAATGGGCAGCATGGTCACTATCAATCAGATGCTGGATCAGGAAACTGCCATGATCGTGGTTGAAGAGATGGGGCATGTTGCCAAAGTGGCAGCCTCGGATAGCCCGGAATCTTTTCTGGAGGAAGCGGCCGAGCCTGTTTCCGAGTCTCAATTGGAGCCGCGTGCTCCGGTGGTCACCGTCATGGGGCACGTTGATCACGGCAAGACCTCTCTGCTGGATTATATTCGGCGAACTCGCGTTGCAGGCGGTGAGGCGGGAGGCATCACCCAGCATATCGGTGCCTATCATGTTGAAACCTCACATGGCATGATTACGTTTCTCGATACTCCGGGGCATGAGGCATTCACGGCAATGCGGGCGCGTGGTGCCAGTATTACCGATTTGGTTATCCTGGTGGTGGCGGCAGATGATGGCGTAATGCCCCAAACAATCGAAGCGATTCATCACGCCAAGGCGGCAAGTATCCCCATTGTGGTAGCTGTCAATAAAATGGATAAACCCGAGGCCAATTTCGAGCGGATTAAGCAAGAGCTCGTCAATCATGGCGTGGTGCCAGAGGATTGGGGCGGGGATGCAATGTTTATCGGTGTTTCGGCCAAAACCGGGGAAGGTATTGATGATTTGCTGGAAGCGATTTTATTGCAGGCCGAGGTGCTGGAACTCAAGGCAGTGAAGGATGCGCCAGCCAAAGGCATTGTGATTGAGTCGCGTCTGGACAAGGGGCGAGGACCTGTAGCAACCATACTGGTGCAATCCGGCACATTGAAACGCGGTGATGTGGTCCTGGCCGGTGCAGCTTTTGGTCGAATCAGGGCAATGCTGGATGAACAAGGCAAGGTGATCGGTGGGGCAGGCACTTCGATTCCAGCTGAAATTCAAGGCTTGTCCGAAGTGCCGCCCGCAGGCGAGGTATTTATCGTCCTGGAAGATGAACGCAAGGCCAGAGAAATCGCGTTGTTCCGTCAGGGTAAATTCCGTGATGTTAGACTGGACAAGCTTCATGTGGCGAAAATGGAAGACGTGTTCGGTCAAAGAGAAGATGTCATAACGCTGAATTTGATTATCAAGGCGGATGTACAGGGATCCTGCGAAGCGCTGGCATATGCTCTGCACAAGCTCGAGACCGACGAAGTGAAAATCAATATCGTGCATAGCGGGGTTGGCGCGATTATCGAGTCGGACATCAATCTTGCGCTCGCATCCAAGGCCGTGATTATTGGTTTCAACAGCCGTGCCGATTTAGGCGCACGTAAGTTGATCGGCTCAACCGGTGTGGACGTCCGTTATTACGACATCATCTATGAAGCTGTAGATGAAATCAAGAAAGCGCTATCCGGCATGATGATGCCCGAGCGCAAGGAAAAGATTCTGGGGATGGTGGATATCCGCGAAATTTACAGAATTCCAAAAATCGGTATTGTTGCAGGCTGTTATGTGCTCGAGGGATTGGTGAGACGCGACTCATTAGTCAGGCTTTTGCGTGACGGGGTTGTGATCCATACGGGTACCCTCGACTCCTTAAAACGGTTTAAGGAGGATGCCAAAGAAGTCAAAGCAGGCTTTGAATGTGGCCTCTCGTTGAAGAATTACAATGATATACAGCAAGGCGATCAGCTGGAAGTATATGAGATTGTCGAAACCGCCCGTGTGTTATAAGTCTAGGAGGCTGTAAGACACCAGCCTAGAAGCCGTGCATGACGAATTCTTGTAATGAACTTACTGCCATGCCGGTAGGTCAGTTAGTTTTTCATGGCTGAATTGTGATTTTTCAAACGAAGAAGGATGGTCATGGCTAAAGATTTTTCGCGCGCGCAACGAGTGGCTGATCAAATTCAGCGCGAGTTGGCTGTATTGATTCAACAGGAGATGATGGATCCACGTGTCGGGATGATCACGCTGACCGGGGTTGAGGTGACACGAGACTATGCCTATGCCAAGGTTTATTTCACCATCCTGCATGACACGGAGAGTGTTGAGCTCGCGAAAGAAACCCTGAGGCGTGCAAGTGGTTTCCTTCGTAGTCAGTTGGCCAGCCGTATCAAGTTGCGCGTGGTGCCACAGCTTCAGTTTGTTTACGACGAATCGGTTGAGCGGGGTGTGCGCCTTTCACGATTGATTGATGAGGCTGTCGGCAAAACGCCGCAGTGAGCCCAAATACCAATTATTATGTGGCTTATATCCGGCCTGTATGGATGATAGCCCGCAATGTTGAACAAAGATTGAGCCCCTGACCGCCGATAGCCATGCTGGCCGCATGAGTTTGCTGAACGACGGTACGATCGGGGCAATGCCCTCCCGATTGAGGAATTCCGAATTAAACCCACCCTGACCAAGGAACGTACACTGACCGAATCCGAGATGCCTAATGGTGTATTCCTGCTGAACAAACCTTCTGGCATTTCATCCAATCGTGCCTTGCAAATCAGCAAGCGATTGCTAACTGCCAGCAAGGCGGGCCATACTGGTACCCTGGATCCGATGGCTCAGGGGCTGTTGCCCATTTGCCTGGGCGAAGCGACCAAATTCTCATCGGCGCTACTGGGTGCCGATAAAACTTATGTCGCAGTGATGCGGCTGGGGTATGTCAGCAATACGGGTGATGCCGAGGGTGATATCGTGCCAGCAACTGGCACAAATGCCATGACGGGGGAATTGGATTCCCAGCAAGTATTGGCTGTTCTGCGCACATTTCTCGGGCGCTCGAGTCAAATACCGCCGATGTTCAGTGCCTTGAAGAAAAAGGGAAAACCTTTGTATTACTATGCGCGTGAAGGGATTGCGGTTGAGCGTCAGGCGCGTGAAATCGTGATTCACGATATTTCCCTTGATGCCTGGTCAGGCAGCGAGATGACAGTAACCGTGCGCTGTGGGTCGGGGACTTATATCCGTACGCTGGCCGAGGATATCGGCAAGGCATTGGGTTATGGCGGTGCCTATCTGACTGCACTCACTCGCACTGGTATTGGTCTGTTTGAGCTATCTCAGGCTTGCAGCCTGGACCAGCTTGAGGCTGATCCCCAGGCTGCACGCGAGCAGTTTTTGTATCCAGCTGACGTACTGTTGTCTGATCTGCCGGCTATCGTGCTTAACGATATTGAGGCATTCCAATTAAAGCAAGGACAGAGAATCCAAAGAACGATGACCCATAGTCATTTGCCGGCTAATTCCAAGCTGAGGTTATACGATTCTAGCGACCGCTTCCTGGGTCTGGGCGAGTGGATTGACTCCGAAACAATTGCGCCCAAAAGGCTGATGATGCAATGAGCATTTGCGATTTAGATGCTTTGCAATCAAGGGTATGACAGCTTTCGGTCAAATGCATGCATCGAGCAAAGCACCAAAGGATTGGCAATACGTTATAATTCCCTGTTTTGATCATTCCCAACTAATCACTGACTTAGAATGCTGACAGCCAATAATCTTGAATGCTCTCGCGGGGATCACAAGCTCTTCGCTGGCATGAACTTTTCAGTCAAGGCCGGTGAGTTAATGCTTGTGAGTGGACCCAATGGCAGTGGTAAGACCAGCTTGTTGCGGTTGTTGTGTGGTCTATCGGTCCCGGATGATGGCGAAATTTGCTGGGATGGCGTCAATATTCGTGAGCTGGGCGGGGATTATCGCAGCGTTATGACTTACCTGGGGCATTTGGGTGGCATTAAGGATGATTTGACCGCTATCGAGAATTTACGTATTTCCTGTGCGCTGGCCAGATGTGAAATTGATGAAGAGCAGGCAACAGATGCGCTCAGGCGCATGGGTTTGGCAGGACGTGAAACATTGCCAGCCAAGGTTTTGTCGCAGGGACAGCGTAGGCGGGTGGCACTGGCCCGGTTACTGGTGACGCGTACCAAATTGTGGATACTGGATGAGCCGTTGACTGCGCTCGATGTTACGGCAATTGAACTGATCAAGGGAATGCTGGAACATAATTTGTCGCAAGGCGGCATGATTGTTATGACAACCCACCAAGAACTCGATGTGGCTGCGGCAGCCACTCACCAATTAGTTTTATCCTGACCAAAATGATTCTGTGGATAATCAAGCGAGATTTGTTGCTGGCGATGCGTCGACGTTCAGATGTGCTGACGACGTTGTTCTTTTTCATCATTGTCGTCAGCTTGTTTCCGCTGGGAGTGGGGCCAGAGATGAATATGTTGCGAATGATGGCGCCTGGTGTGGTATGGGTTGCGGCACTGCTCGCTTCAATGTTGGCACTTGGCCGCATGTTTTCCAGCGACTATGTCGATGGTACGCTGGAACAAATGCTGCTTTCACCCGTCTCCTTGTCGGGGCTGGTAATGGGTAAGGCGCTTTCGCACTGGCTGGTCACGGGTGTGCCCTTGGTGCTCATGGCACCCGTGCTGGGTATCCAATATGATTTGCCCGTGGAAGCACTGATGGTTTTGACCCTCTCGCTATTGTTGGGCACGCCTGTGCTGAGTCTAGTTGGAGCGATTGGCGCGGCGCTGACGCTGGGGCTGAGAGGGGGCGGGGTGCTGGTATCACTATTGGTTTTGCCCTTGTATATTCCAGTGTTGATTTTCGGCGCAGGGGCAGTCGAAGCAAGTACAGCCGGAATGGGTTTTGATGCGCATCTTTCATTGTTGGGTGCATTTCTGCTGGTATCTCTGGTTTTTTCTCCTTGGGCAACCGCTGCGTCGCTCAGAATCTCGATGGCATGACAGGTTGGTGAAAAGTATTTCAAGTTGGTTCCTGAGTGAACCAGCAATTGTGGCAATGCTATAGACGACGCGAAAATCTGATGTAACGCATTGCATAAATTAAATTGAATTATCTATAACATGACAATTAACTGGTTCAAATATGCTTCTCCAGCAAGTTTTTATTTTCTTGCCGGCCGAATGATTCCCTTTTTTACCATTGCAGCAGTCATATTCCTGATCATAGGCCTATATATCGGATTTTTTGTAGCACCGACTGATTTCCAGCAGAGCGAGGCCTATCGGATCATTTTTATTCATGTTCCGGCTGCCTGGATGTCGATGTTCCTGTATGTCGTCATGGCGTTCTGGGCAGGGATAGGGCTTGCATTCAATACCCGGCTTTCATCCATGGTGGCGAGCGCCATCGCGCCGACCGGAGCCATGTTTACATTTCTGGCTTTGTGGACCGGTGCATGGTGGGGGAAGCCCATGTGGGGCGCATGGTGGGTTTGGGATGCCCGCCTGACATCTGAGCTCATTCTATTTTTCCTCTATATCGGGTTTATGTCGCTTCAGGCCGCAATCGATGATCCGCGGCGTGCGGATAAGGCTGGTGCGATCATTGCCTTGGTCGGTGTGGTGAATATTCCGATTATCTATTTCTCGGTTCAGTGGTGGAATACGCTCCATCAGGGGGCTTCGGTGAGTTTGGTGCAATCCCCAAAAATGGCGACAGCGATGCTGACGGGTATGTTGATCATGGCCTTGGCGGCCTGGATGTATTCCATCGTCATGGTGTTGATGCGAACGCGCATGATTATCCTAGAGCGTGAACGCCATACAGCATGGGTTTCGGAATTAAAAGAAGGAGTCTCGAAATGAGTTGGGAGAGCTGGTCCGATTTTTTCGCAATGGGGGGTTATGGTTTTTATGTATGGGGTTCCTATCTCGTTGCGCTGTTATGTGTCCTGGGCGAAGTGATGCTGGTGCGTAGCCGTCGCCGAACTTTGTATAAGCAGCTCGGTCTGAAAGACAAATCATCTTTGTGAGGAGGAAAATGAAACCGCGTCATAAAAAAATGGCAGTTATTGCGTTGAGTGTAAGTGCGCTGACAGTTGCCGTCATTCTGGTACTGAATGTTTTTCAGAGTAATCTGGTCTTTTTCTTTAGCCCAAGCCAGGTCATCGCCAAGGAAGCGCCCATTGGTAAAAGTTTCCGGATAGGTGGATTGGTAGAAGAGGGCTCACTTAAACGGGAAGGTGATGGCACAACGATGCGCTTCGCCATTACCGATACCTCCGAAGCGATTCAAATCGTTTATACGGGGATTCTGCCGGATTTGTTCAAGGAGGGTAAGGGGGTCGTCGCACAAGGAAAAATTGCCGAGAACGGTATTTTCTATGCGGATGAAGTGCTTGCCAAACATGATGAGAATTACATGCCGCCTGAAGCAGCCAGTGCATTAGAGCAAGCGGCCAAAGCACAAAAGACCTCGCTCACCCAGTAAGCCTGTCTCTCGTCTAATTTGATCAAAAATATCACAAGAAAGGAATAATGCTCAACCATGATACCGGAACTTGGTAATTTCGCACTCATTCTTGCAATGCTGTTGGCATTGATTCAGGGTACATTGCCCCTCATCGGCGCGGCACGTGGAATACCTTCATGGATCGCGCTGGCGCGTCCTGTCGCTCAGGGTCAATTTGTATTCATTGCAATTGCTTTCGGTTGTCTGGCTTATTCATTCGTCAGCAATGATTTTTCCGTACTTAATGTCGCTTCACATTCGAATTCCGATTTGCCGCTACACTTTCGTATAGCTGCAACATGGGGATCGCATGAGGGTTCCCTGCTGCTATGGGTCACGTTGCTTGCCGGCTGGTCGGTGGCTGTCAGCGTGTTTAGCCGTCAATTGCCGGATGATATGGTGGCACGCGTATTGGGTGTCTTGGGATTGGTCAGCGTAGGTTTTATACTGTTCCTGCTGTTTACTTCCAATCCTTTTGACCGGCTTCTGCCTGCCGCTGTTGAGGGAAGTGACCTGAACCCGCTATTGCAGGATCCAGGAATGGTCATGCATCCCCCTATGCTGTACATGGGTTATGTCGGTTTTTCGGTCGCTTTTGCATTCGCCATTGCGGCATTGTTGAGCGGGCAACTGGATGCTGCCTGGGCCCGATGGTCACGTCCCTGGACAACAGTAGCCTGGGTTTTTCTGACAATCGGAATCATGATTGGCAGTTGGTGGGCCTATTACGAACTCGGCTGGGGGGGCTGGTGGTTCTGGGATCCAGTTGAAAACGCCTCGTTCATGCCTTGGTTGGTCGGCACGGCGCTAGTGCATTCCTTAGCCGTGACCGAGAAACGTGGAAGCTTTAAAAGCTGGACAGTCTTGCTGGCAATCAGTGCTTTTTCATTGAGCTTGCTGGGAACCTTCCTGGTTCGTTCAGGTGTATTGACTTCCGTGCATGCTTTTGCTACGGATCCCGCGCGCGGTATTTTTATCCTGGTTTATTTAGTGCTGGTGGTCGGTTGTTCATTGTTGTTGTTTGCTTGGCGTGCGCCTAAAGTCGGGTTGGGCGGTAATTTTGAAATCGTCTCTCGCGAGACCATGCTGCTTGCCAACAATGTATTGCTGTTAGTGGCTGCCGGCAGTGTCATGCTCGGCACGCTTTATCCACTGCTGGTGGATGCGTTGGAGCTGGGCAAAATTTCAGTGGGCCCTCCTTATTTTGAAGCGGTATTTGTTCCCCTGATGACACCCGCCATTTTCCTGATCGGGTTGGGTCCGATCGCTCGCTGGAAAAAAGCAAGTCTGCCTGCTCTGATGGTCAGACTGCGCTGGGCATTTGCTGTAAGCCTGATCACGGCCATCATCATGCCCTTTGTGATGGGTGAGTGGCGACCAATGATAAGCTTTGGTTTATTGCTTGCCTTCTGGATCATTACCAGCATATTCGTAGCAATTAAACATCGGCTCCAGAGTGGGGAAGGCAGTTTCTTTGCCAAGCTGGCTAAACAGCCGAAAAGCTATTATGGCATGCACTGTGCGCATTTGGGTGTGGCCGTATTCATTATCGGGGTCACTTTGGTCAATGGTTACGAAACCGAGAAAGATGTGCGCATGGAAGTTGGCAGCACGGTAACCCTTGCAGACTATACATTCCGATTCAATGGCACAAGACCGCTGCCGGGACCGAACTACAGCGCGATCGAAGGTGAGATTGAGGTGATGAAAGATGGCAAAACAATCCGAAATTTATATCCGGAGAAAAGAACCTATAACGCTTCTGGCATGCCTATGACCGAGGCGGCAATTGACACCAGTTTGACCCGTGATCTTTACGTAGCTTTGGGTGAGCCAATGGAGAATGGTGCGTGGATCGTTCGGGTATATCACAAGCCCTTTGTCGTCTGGATCTGGTTAGGCTGTATTTTGATGGCGCTGGGCGGCATGCTGGCTGTGACAGATCGCCGTTATCGGCTGGCTATCAAGAAGAAAGCTGTTTCTAAAGCACCGAAAGCAGCAGAATCGGCAGCAGACAGTCTGCCTGTCGAGACAGCTACCCATTCGATAACGCTTTCAGAGGGTGAAAAAGTATGATGCGCTTTATGCTGCCTTTGGCGGTATTTCTCATCCTGGTCATTTTCCTGGGGATCGGGTTGACCCTGAATCCCCGCCAGGTGCCATCACCACTTATCAATAAGCCTGCGCCAGCTTTTCAGTTGCAGCAATTGCATGATCCCGATAAGACACTTTCATCGACAGAGAATCTTGGGAAAGTGTGGATGCTGAATGTATGGGCATCCTGGTGTGTCGCATGCCGAGATGAGCATCCTCTGCTTGTGGAGTTGTCCAAGTTGGGTATCGTGCCCATTTATGGACTCAATTACAAGGACCAGCGCGATACTGCTATGCAGTGGCTTAAGCAATATGGCAATCCTTATACCGCGAGCATAGTCGATGCGGATGGCAGAGTGGGTATCGACTATGGTGTTTATGGCGTACCCGAGACTTATGTGATCGATAAGCAGGGGATTATTCGCTATAAACATATTGGCCCGGTTACGGTCAAGTCGCTGCAAGATAAGATTCTTCCATTGATCAAAGAACTGGAGAGTTGAGACAGTGATGATTAGATTAGTTGCGCATGGTTCTTTTGTAGCAGTCGCAAGACAGTTGCTTGTAACGCTGCTGCTGTTATTCATGGCGGGTTTGAGTGTGGCTAGCGAGGCAGTGCCGGTGGCAGAGGATCCCGAGCTGGAAAAACGCCTAGTCAATCTGGCAGAGAATCTGCGTTGCTTGGTCTGCCAGAATGAATCCCTTGCCGGTTCGCGCGCGGATTTTGCCAATGATTTGAGACGTGAAATCAGGGAGCAGATGCGGGCGAACAAAAGCGACGATGAAATTATAGAATTTCTGGTTGCACGCTATGGCGATTTCGTGCTGTATAACCCGCCTCTCAAATCGACGACATGGTTATTGTGGTTTGGTCCTTTCGTTTTATTTTTGGGAGGGGCGGTCGCGCTGATGCTTTACCTCAGACGCCGCCGGTCACAAATAACGGAATCTCCCTTAACCGAAAACCAGCGCTTGCAGGCTGAGTCACTTATCAAAGAAATAAACAAGGATTAAAGCGTATGACCACATTCTGGGTTGTGGCCGGTATTTTTATCGTGGCGGCATTGTTATTCGTAATTCCTGTACTGCTGAGAAACAATAGGAAAGATCTAGAAAAAATTGAGCGCGAGGCGGCAAATATCAGTATCTACCGCGATCAAATTGCTGAACTGGATCAGGATTTGTGTAATGACATTCTCTCCAAGGAGCAATATGAATCCAGCAAACAAGAGTTGCAGAAGCGAATGTTGCAGGATTTGTCTACATCGAGTGAAGCTGTCAGCATGCCTCGCGCCAGTCGTCATGGCATTGCCGCGACCGTCATCGTCGTTTTGGCCGTTCCACTGACCGCAGTCTATCTTTATACAATCATCGGCGATAGCCGTGGGTTATTGCCACAATCGCAACTGGCGAATGCCACGCATTTCCAGTCTGACAATGCTGATGGGATGCCTTCTGGCCATGCGGAAATTCAATCGATCATCGATAATCTGGCTGCCCGCCTTAAAGATAATCCAGAGGATATCGAAGGATGGGTGATGCTTGCGCGTACCTACGCGATTATGGGACGGTTTGAAGATGCCAGTGCCACCTATGCCGAGTTAGTTAAGATCATTCCCGATAGCCCACAGTTTCTAAGTGATTATGCTGATGTATTGGCAATGACCAATGATGGCAGTCTAGTGGGTAAACCGGCCGAGCTGATCGCTCAGGCGCTCGCATTGGATCCCGATTATCCCAAAGCACTGGCGCTGGCTGGCACGGTAGAATTCGAACGAGGAAAATTCGAACAGGCTGCCATCCATTGGCAAAGATTGTTGGAGATCATTCCAGCCGAATCGCAGCTTGCTCAATCAATCAATGAGAGTATTGTCCAGGCGAAGGCATTGGCCTCGAGAGCTAAGGAGGGATCGGCGCCGCTGCAACTCGCGCAGAATTCAAATATTGGAAGTGATCTGCCGACGGTAGAATCAGATAAAGCAGAGGCAGCAGCCGAGCCTGCACCGTCTTCCTCGGCGTTGCCAAGTATTTCTGGATCTGTCACATTGGATGCATCATTGCGCGAGAAGGTATCGCTTGCCGATACACTTTTCGTGTTTGCAAGAGCCAAGGAAGGCCCTAAAATGCCATTGGCAATTTTAAGAGTCCAGGCGAAGGATCTGCCGGTCACTTTCACGCTTGACGATGGTATGGCGATGACCCCTGCAATGAAGCTGTCAAGCTTCCCTGCAGTCGTGATTGGTGCCAGAATCAGCAGAACTGGCCAGGCTGTCCCTGCCAGCGGAGACTTGGAAGGCTATAGCCAGCCGGTCAAAATTGGCGACAAAGATGTTTCTGTCGTCATTGATCGGATAGTTCCTTAAATTCAATCAATCAATCGGAGTGGTTGCATGCATGACGAAGTAATACCTGATTTTGAATTGGCTGCTACCGGGGATGGTATTTTCCGCTTATCTGCTGTCGAAAGTAAATACTTGGTTATATTTTTCTATCCCAAGGACGATACGCCTGGTTGTACCAATGAAAGCCAGCAGTTCCGTGATTTCTATCCGCAATTCCGTCAGCTTGAGTGTGAAATCGTTGGAGTTTCCCGCGACAGTCTGAAATCACATGAAAAATTTAGGGAAAAATATAGCCTGCCCTATCACTTGCTCAGTGACCCTGATGAAACAGCGTGTGAATTATTTGGGGTCATGAAGATGAAAAATATGTATGGTAAGCAAGTAAGGGGAATCGAACGGAGTACTTTTGTGCTCGACCCACAAGGGAAATTGTACAAGGCCTGGCGGGGCGTCAAAGTTCCCGGACATGCTGAAGAAGTACTGGCTTTTATCAAGGATTTGACTGACTGATTCTGATTGAGAGTCCTTTAATCAGGCACAACACCGCACGAGATTTATTCGTGTGCTCATGGGTGTTGTGCTTTTTTTCTGCTAAATCGTTCTTCTTATGGCAGCAGATGTCTGATCGCGTTTTGTTCAGCCAGAAGTTCTTGGTAGGTGATGTTCAATTTGTCCTGGTAGGCGGGTGCAATGTCGAGTCCCTGCACGATACGACACAGGCCATCCTGGCAAATTACGGGAAATCCAAAAAACACCCCCTCCGGAATGCCGTAACTTCCATCCGAGAGGACGCCCATTGTGGTCCAATCATCCTCTCGGGTTCCAAAAATCCAGTCACGCATATGGTTGATGACTGCATTGGCAGCGCTTGCCGCACTGGATAATCCGCGTGCTTCTATGACTGCAGCACCACGATTTTGAACGGTGGGAATAAAGTAGTTTTCAATCCAGGGCGCATCATCGATCAGATCAATAATTCTTTGCCCGTTGATTTCAGCGTGGGTTAAATCAGGTAGCTGGGTAGACGAATGATTTCCCCACACGATCATTTTTCTGATGTTCCCCACGGGGTGCGCTAACTTCATGGCGGCTTGAGATAACGCCCGATTGTGATCGAGTCTAAGCATGGCCGAGAAGTTACTTGGAGATAAATCCGGCGCATTTCTCATGGTGATGTAAGTATTGGTATTGGCCGGGTTGCCTACTACCAATACTTTCGTTTCGCGCTTGGCAACCTGGTTTAATACCCGACCCTGAGCGCTGAAAATTTCACTGTTGGCAGTGAGTAGATCCTTGCGTTCCATGCCTTTAACACGAGGCCGCGCACCGACCAGAATGGCAATATCAGCCTGATCAAAGGATCGCATCGGATCGGTGGAGGCAATGATGCCAGCCAACAGCGGGAATGCACAGTCCTGAAGTTCCATTACCACACCCTGCAATTTATCTTCGGATTCCGGGATGTCATGGAGCTGGAGGATGACAGGCTGGTCATTGCCTAGCATGTCTCCGGCGGCGATTCGAAACAACAGGCTATAGCCAATTTGTCCTGCCGCACCGGTAATGGCAATACGAATAGGTGAGGGCATTATTAAATCTTGCTCCTTGAACATTTACTGACGGGGAGAGAAAATTCTCAAGCGGCACACCCGGATTATACCGGCAAATAGGGGAGACAAGAAGGCTAAGCGTCACACCTGCGGTGCTGCCTGGATGCAGAGGCTAAACGAATGGGTGGCCGAAGGCGGGAACGAATGCATTTCTCAACTTTGATAAAGAGGCAAATGTCAGGGTAGCTGAATGAGGTATGATGAAGCAGGTAGTTTTATGTTAATTTGACCTGAGAATCTCGGTTGATTGCTGTATCACGATGCACATATTGTGGTGAAAAGAATAGGTTGTTATTTTTCATGCGCATCCATTTGCTAAGGCGCAGTCAGTTTAACTGGGAATGTCGGGGTTATTAGTGGATAAAAGCCTATGAAAAACGTTGAAGTTATCATCATCGGCGCGGGAAGTGCCGGATTGTCTGCTTTGCGAGAGGTGAGGAAGCGTACCGATAGCTATCTTCTGATTAATGACGGTGCATGGGGAACAGTTTGTGCCAGGGTGGGATGTATGCCATCCAAGTTATTGATTGAGGCTGCCAATGCGTTTCACCGCCGCCATCATTTCGAAGAATTTGGAATTGCCGGCAGCACGCAGTTACAAGTGGATCTTAAGCATGTCTTGCAGCGTGTGCGCAAGCTCCGCGATGGCTTTGTCGCCAGTACGCTGAAAACAACCGAGGCATTGCCAGCGCATACCCTATCAGGGCGGGCGCGTTTGTTATCTCCTAATCAGGTGATCGTCAACGGAGAAAAATTCTTAGCTCAGAAAATCATTGTCGCAACGGGTTCCCGTCCTATCGTTCCGGCTGGCTGGCAGGATTTTGGTGAACGCCTGCTGACAACGGATAGTTTGTTCGAGCAGGAGATGTTCCCAAATCGTATGGCGGTAATTGGGATGGGGCCTGTCGGTCTGGAAATGGCCCAGGCACTTTCCAGGCTGGGCGTGAGGGTGAGTGGCTTCGGCGCTGACCACATGATCGGGGGTATCAGTGATCCTGCGGTCAATCAAGCTGCGGTGTCATTCTTGTCCACAGAGTTCCCGCTCTATCTCGGCGAGCAGGCCGATTTGGCAAAAGGGTCTCAGGAGGGGACGATTATCGTGCGGGCAGGGGATACCGAAATCGAGGTGGATAGCGTGCTTGCCGCCTTGGGACGACGTCCAAATATCGATGATATCGGTTTTGAAGCATTGGGTGTACAGCTGGATGAACGTGGTCTGCCACCTGTTGATCCGAATACTATGCAGGTTGCCGATTTGCCGGTCTTTCTAGCCGGGGATATGAATCAACACCTTCCTTTGCTGCATGAGGCGGCAGATGAAGGACATATTGCTGGTCTGAATGCGGTTCTGAATGAGTCAATTTGTTTCAAGCGCCGTACACCGTTGGCAATTGTGTTCTCGGATCCAAATATTGCGACGGTTGGCCAATCGTATCAGGCTCTTGCTGCTGAAAATATTCAGATAGGTGAAGTCAGTTTCGATAACCAGGGCCGTGCCAGATCGGCACAGTGTAATCGTGGAATTTTGCGTGTGTATGCCGATACAAACAGTGGCCAATTGCTCGGCGCAGAATTGTGTGCGCCAGCAGGCGAGCATTTTGCCCATTTGCTGGCTCTGGCAATCAGCCAGTCTCTGACTGTTTGGGATTTATTGCGAATGCCCTTTTATCATCCTGTACTGGAAGAGGGGTTGCGAACCGCGCTGCGCAATCTGGCTACCAAGCTGCCAGCCTGTTCTGAATCCGATCTAGCTGCCTGTGAATCACTCAACTCTGAAGCACTCGATTGATCGGCATTATCCTGAAATGCCCGGCTGCGTGCTGTGCTGTTTTATAAAGCGAGTTGAGCTTGGTTTTGGGTGATACTTGCGATGATACCGCGCCCGGGCACCGCAGGAATTACCCGCTTCCGGGCGCGGACAGGTGCTAAGGAATACTGGGACAGGATTGTAGAAACCATCAATCAAGTCATGACGCCAAATAAACGTCCGACCACAGCGGTTAAGGCCATCGCCAGCATGCCCCAGAATGTCACTCTTAATACACCGCTAGTGATATTGGCGCCGCCCAGGAAAGCAGCCAGCGCGCCCAAACATGCCAAAGCCACCAAAGAAAAAAGGGCAACGGCCTGCATAATATGCGATGTATCCGTAATTAGGGTAGCTGTCAGTGGCATCAAAGCGCCAAGTGTGAACATGCCGGCAGAAGCGAGCGCTGCTTGTAGCGGGCGGGCGCTGATATGCTCATTAATTCCCAGTTCATCACGCAGGTGCGCCCCCAGCGCATCATGTGCCATCAATTGTTTGGCCACCTGCCTTGCCAGGCTCGGGTCAAGCCCGCGATGGATATAAATTTCGGTCAATTCCTGTAATTCAAATTCGATATCCTCGGACAGATGATGCTGTTCCAGTTTGATATCGGCTTTTTCAGTATCAGCCTGAGAGCTGACCGAAACATATTCTCCTGCCGCCATAGACATCGCTCCGGCGACCAGGCCGGCAACGCCAGCCAGTAGAATATCTTCCAGTGATGTACCCGCAGCAGCGACGCCGATAATCAGACTGGCGGTCGATACGATACCATCATTGGCTCCGAGCACGGCCGCACGTAACCAACCGGTACGATGGTAGCGATGATCTTTGTTTTTATCTTGGTTTTTTTGATTCATGTTGACGAGGGCAAAATTCACTACGGAGAAGATCGGCCCAGGCAAGGCAGCGCTGAACAGGAAACGCGATATCCAATATCATTGCACCAAATTGCAATGCAGTCAGGTTTAAACCACTTTCTTAGCGACAACAAGCTAGCGTCAGTTTCTGTTGTGCCTGCCTTAACTTGCCTGCTTGATCAAGCAGTCATTTCCAGGATACGTGAACGGGTGAAAACGTTGTCCAATGTGGGCGAATGTTGGGTGGGTTGTGGTGGCGAATCAGGGATTTGAACCCCGGACCAACGGATTATGATTCCGCTGCTCTAACCACTGAGCTAATTCGCCAAGTCGCTTGCTGATGCGATAGAACGCGCATTTTGCACTTTAGATGGGCGGTATGTCAAGGACCGATTATGTGTTTAATGTTCGTATTTATTGATATGCCGCTGATTTAATGATGTAACCTTATGATATGTAATTGTTTATTCGTTTTATTGCCAGAATCTGATGCGCAATTGATTTGCATCAATATTTCTTTTTTTTCTGCATGTACTATTCTCTTGCAGTTTGAAGATTCAGTTGAGTTATAGCCAAATTATAAGGAGTATTTATGAAGATCAAAGCCATCATGGTAGTTTCGATGATGCTGGCGTTAGTTGCTTGCAAGCCTTCCGTGCCAGATTCTCCTGACCCATCAACCTATGGGCAGACCATTCAGCCTTTTCATCAAATACCATCTGAAGATCAGGAAGGCGGAGGCAAACCCAGATCAATGGATTGAGCGCAGGTTGCGTTACCATATTTAAATTTCAAATAAGCGCAATATTCCTATCATCAAGGAAAGGAGAAAAATAAACTTTTTGCCCAGATGGTAAACCGTGATAGTCCGGATTTCGCGATGCATGGCCAAAGTGTGACGTATTTGGGGTGAGAATATGCAACCTTTATTGATGCAAGCTTTGTCTCGCGAGATCCGTATACTTTGCTCCCGCCAAGGTTTGATTGAGGCAATCAGAAGCCAGTGCCCTGATCGGGAATCGCATCACTTATCAATGGCCGGTCAGGGTAATGGGTCGCAGTGCTTGTTCTGCTTGCTACCCATTCCAGGACGATTCTTGTACAATACGAGCGTCATAAGCGGTCCGTGTGCATGGATTATCGCAGGGAACGCGGATTGATTGACGTGCTTTCCATTTTATTTCCCTGACAACGTGCTGTCTTCCTAGGAGGCTGTCCGAGAATAGCGACTGATCTACTGCGGACGAGCCTGATTGGCCGGATTTTACGATCCTTTTCGTTAAATAGAACGACTATTCGCCTCAAATGATCGAAAAATCCCGCTCAACCAGCCTCGCCCTCGCTACGATCGCTATTCTCGGACAGCCTCCTAGTACAGCATTAGATCACTGCCGGCATGCGCCATATCACTTCTCGTGAACATCCGCTTTTTAAAAAGCTTGTAAAGTTACAGCATTCAGCGCGGCAACGTCGTAAGGAAGGCCTGGCATTGCTGGATGGCGTGCATTTGCTTCAAGCCTACCTGGCAACTGAAAGGACGCCTGAAATGCTGGTTATCAGTGAATCGGGCAGGGAACACCCGGAAATCAGGCAGCTGCTGGCCTATTGTCAAGGTCAATCCAGGCATAGCTGCCTGATGTTGAGTGATGGCTTGTTCAGTCAGATTTCGCCGGTCAAGACACCTGTCGGGATCATGGCGCTCATCCGTCTGACACAATCTGTATCGGTTGAAATCAATGATTATGATTTCTGCGTCATGTTGGAAGCGATCCAGGATCCAGGCAATCTGGGCTCAATTTTGCGCTCTGCTGCCGCTGCCGGGGTCAGCGATGTTTTTTTGTCCGCCGACTGTGCGGACAGCTGGTCATCCAAAACGTTACGGGCTGGTATGGGTGCGCACTTCTCTTTGCGCATTCACGAACATGCAGATTTGTTGAATTTGGCGCGCCGCTATACCGGTAAAGTCATTGCAGCGACACCCACTGGAACCCGCAGTATTTTTCAGACAGATCTTCGTGGCCCCACAATATTCCTATTCGGAAGCGAGGGGAGCGGGCTCTCAGAACCAGTATTGGCGATTGCTAGCAGGCAGGTAACCATACCTATGGCGGGGCAGAGCGAGTCACTCAACGTTGCAGCGGCGGCCGCCATTTGCTTGTTCGAGAAGGTTAGGCAACATGCGTTTGACTGTTCCCAGTTTATTCCTGCCAGTTAGGCCAGTTGAAGTGAGTATCACCCAAACAAAGGCCATGTCGCAGCTAGTACTCCGTTCCGTCAATTAGCTTACAAATGAAATCGATGGATTCGCCTGCCAGGCTAGGCGCAAACCGCAGTCATAGCCGTAACTATGGCGAGGATTTGCAACAACGCATGACAGGCGAAGGCGCGATTTCATGTAAGCGGTTTGGCGGAACGGAGTACTAGG
>NZ_JBEUDO010000030.1:0-36220 GCF_050584665.1 Nitrosomonas sp. ANs5 | reverse complement strand
TCCGTCAGCCCGAATATATGGCTTGATGGCCCGGGATGTGCCAGGTATTTACCGGTTTGCGCGGGCTGCTGAGGCAGCGGGCGAATCTATGTGTTTGATGATTCTTCATTTTATGATTGACCGAGCGGGGTAAATTGCGTATTTTTGCGGCTTTGGCGCAAAGCAATCGCTATTTCCCGATGTAATGAGCATGGTTGGCATGAAAAAAAAATCCCCTGATCACGAAGCCGTCGCGGCGGATTCTGCCCGCCCGGCGAGTTTCGAAGCTGCCTCGGCCGAGTTGGAAAATATTGTGGCGGCCATGGAAGCTGGCCAGATGTCACTGGAAGACTCGCTTTCCGCGTACAAACGCGGGGTGGAATTGTTACAATACTGCCAGGCTACGTTAAAAGATACGCAACAGCAGATTAAGATACTTGAGGCAGACATGCTGAAAAATTTTTCCACCGTCGAGCATGATGAGCACTGATTTCCAGACCTGGGCGACTGAACGCCTCGCACTGATTGAAACCTGCCTGGAGAACCACCTGCCCGCACGCAATTGCGCACCGGAGCGCTTGCATGACGCGATGCGCTATGTCGTGCTGGGCGGGGGCAAGCGTGTGCGGCCGTTATTGGCATTTGCGGCAGGAGAGCTGAACGGCGCGGATGAAGCGCGGGTCACCCTCGCAGGGGCGGCGGTCGAGCTGATTCATGCCTATTCCCTGGTGCATGACGATCTGCCTTGCATGGATGATGATGTGCTGCGTCGCGGCAAACCGACCTGTCATGTCAAATACGACCAGGCAACCGCCTTGCTGGTCGGTGACAGCCTGCAAAGCCTGGCATTCCAGCTGCTCACGGAGTCCCGCCTGACCGAAGATCCCTATAAACAATTGGAGATGATCAAACATCTCGCATTTGCGGCAGGGTCGCGCGGGATGGCTGGCGGACAGGCGATCGATCTGGATAGTGTCGGCAAGACATTGAGCCTGCCCGAGCTCGAATTCATGCATATCCACAAGACCGGCGCCTTGATTCGCGCAGCCGTCACCCTGGGTGCCAGCTGCGGCGATCACTTGGACGATGCGCAGCTCAAACGGCTTGACCATTTCGCCAAGTGTATCGGCCTGGCATTCCAGGTGGTGGATGATGTGCTGGATGCCGAAGCGACGACTGCGGCGCTGGGCAAGACAGCCGGCAAGGACGCGGAAAACAACAAACCGACCTATGTTAGTATACTGGGTGCAAAACAAGCCCGCGAGCTGGCAGAAGCACTGCAGCAGGATGCCCACCGGGCGCTGGATCAACTCGGATCCGCAGCTTTGCGCTTGAAACAGGTAACCGATTTCATTATACAGCGTAAGTTTTGAGCTTACGCGGCCGGCCTTTACACCATCCGATTTTAGCTACAAATTTTTTCTGAATTTGCATGTATCCATTATTAGACCGCGTCGATACTCCCGCACAGTTGCGCGCACTGAAGCGCAACCAACTGCCGCAATTGGCCAGTGAACTACGGAAATTCCTGATCGAATCCGTGGCAGCGACTGGTGGGCACTTGTCATCCAACCTGGGCACGGTGGAATTGACGATTGCATTGCACTATGTATTCAACACGCCGCATGACCGAATGGTATGGGACGTGGGACATCAGACCTATGCGCATAAGGTTCTGACTGGCCGGCGCGCCGGCATGGCTCACTTGCGCATGCAAGGCGGAGTTGCCGGATTTCCACGGCGGGATGAAAGCGCGTATGATTCTTTTGGGACCGCGCATTCAAGCACTTCCATCAGCGCAGCCTTGGGGATGGCAGTCGGCACACAGATCAGTGGATTGAAACGCCGTGCCATCGCCGTCATCGGTGATGGCGCCATGAGCGCGGGCATGGCGTTCGAAGCCTTGAACAACGCTGGCGTGATGGATGCCAATCTGCTGGTCATCCTGAATGATAATGACATGTCCATTTCGCCGCCGGTGGGAGCGCTCAATAATTATCTGGCCAAGTTGATGTCCGGCCGTTTTTATGCGACTGCACGGCGGGCCGGCGAAAAAATGCTCGGCGTCGTGCCATCGGTGCTGGAGCTGGCCAAGCGCGCCGAAGAGCATGTTAAGGGCATGGTGACGCCCGGCACCTTGTTTGAGGAATTCGGTTTCAATTATATCGGTCCGATCGATGGCCACGATCTGGACGTATTGTGTACCACCCTGAACAACATCAAGCAGTTGGAAGGTCCGCAATTTCTGCATGTGGTCACGCGCAAGGGGAAAGGCTACAAGTTCGCGGAAGAGGATCCGATTCTGTATCACGGTGTCGGGAAATTCGACCCCGAGCAAGGCATCGTATCCAAGGCAGTGTCCAGTAAGCTGGCCTATACCCAGATTTTTGGTGACTGGCTATGCGATATGGCTGCCAAGGATCCGCGTCTGATTGGCATCACGCCGGCCATGCGAGAAGGCTCCGGACTTGTCCAGTTTTCCAAGGAATATCCCGATCGCTATTTCGATGTCGGCATCGCGGAGCAACACGCGGTGACATTCGCGGCCGGTATGGCATGCGAAGGTATGAAACCGGTGGTGGCGATTTACTCCACTTTCCTGCAGCGCGCATATGATCAATTGATTCACGATGTCGCGATTCAAAACCTGCCGGTCGTGTTTGCCATCGATCGTGCCGGGCTCGTTGGCGCGGACGGTCCGACTCACGCCGGTAGTTTCGATCTGACTTATCTGCGTTGCATTCCCAATATGACAGTCATGACCCCTGCTGATGAGAATGAGTGCAGGCAGATGCTCTATACCGCTTTTCAAATGCATACGCCGACGGCTGTCCGTTATCCACGCGGCACGGGTCCGGGTGTTGAGGTCGAGCAGGAAATGACGGCCTTACCGATAGGCAAGGGTGAAATTCGCCGCCAGGGCGAAAGCATCGCTCTGCTGGCGTTTGGCAGCATGCTGGCACCTTGTCTCGAGGCCGCAGAGGAACTGGGGGCGACGGTCGCAAACATGCGTTTTGTCAAGCCGCTGGATGAGGATCTGATCGAGAGACTGGCCGCCGAGCATGAATTGCTGGTGACGGTCGAGGAAAATACCATCATGGGCGGCGCGGGCAGTGCAGTGGTGGAAGCATTGGTCAGCCGTGGGCTTGCGGTCAGAATGTTGCAACTCGGCTTGCCGGATACCTTCCTTGATCAGGGAAATCCCGCGCAAATGCTGGCAGATTGTGGCCTGGACAAGCATGGCATCATCCAGTCGGTGCGGGCGCGGCTTGCTTCGTAATGTCAGTACATTGCGGTGATTCGTGGCCATGCCCGGCATGCACCCTATAAATCACCACAGGTCCCGTCCTCATGATCATGGCCGAAGCAGCTGGACTAGGAGGCTGTCCGAGAATAGACTGATCTACTGCGGACGAGCCTGATTGGCCGGATTTTTCGATCCTTTTCGTTAAATAGAACGACTATTCGCCTCAAATGATCGGAAAATCCAACTCAACTAGCCTCGCCCTCGCTACGATCGCTATTCTCGGACAGTCTCCTAGAACCAATCTGCTGGAAAACAATCTCACAGGGATTGGATTCCATACTGGCATGTATCAGAGAATAAGCGAATAGGGCTGCTTAGTTACCCGTAGCAAGCAGCCGGCAATCATTTCTCGGTTGTCATCGCCACACCATGATCTTTTTGCGCGCGCTGTGCCCTTGTTTCTGAACGGTTCGCCGTGATGGGCATCACGCGTGTTCTCGGAATAGCAATATCCAATCCCGACTCTTGCTAGAATATCGATTCGAAGGCTAGCTCACTGGAAGGAACTCTCATGAATAAACAGGTCGATTTGCCGATTGCCGATGTGCAAAGCTCAATGGATACGCGACAGATTGCCATTGATCGGGTCGGAATCAAGGCGATCCGCCATCCCGTGCGGGTGGCAGACAAGGATGACGGCATCCAGCATACCGTGGCGCAGTTCAATATGTATGTCAACCTGCCCCATAATTTCAAGGGCACGCATATGTCTCGCTTTGTGGAGATACTGAATGGTTACGAGCGCGAGATTTCGGTCGAATCGTTCGAGAGCATTCTGCGTTCCATGGTCGAGCGTTTGGAGTCGGATTCCGGGCATATCGAAATGACCTTTCCCTACTTTGTAAACAAGTCGGCGCCAATTTCGGGCGTCAAAAGTCTGCTCGACTATGAGGTGACTTTCATCGGCGAAATCAAGCATGACAGTCAGTATGAATTTACCATGAAGGTGGTCGTGCCGGTGACGAGCCTTTGCCCCTGTTCCAAAAAGATCTCCGACTATGGCGCGCACAATCAACGCTCGCATGTGACCATCGCGGTACGCACCAATAGTTTTGTCTGGATCGAAGATATCATCAGAATTGCCGAAAAGCAGGCTTCCTGTGAGCTGTATGGCTTATTGAAGCGCCCGGATGAAAAGCATGTCACCGAAAGAGCCTACGACAATCCTAAATTTGTCGAGGATCTGGTGCGCGATGTCGCTGAAATACTCAACCGGGATAAGCGTATCGATGCCTATGTGGTCGAATCGGAAAACTTTGAATCGATCCATAACCATTCTGCCTACGCATTGATCGAGCGCGACAAGCGCAAACAATAAAAATCCTGACGCAGCATATGATTGCTATGTAAGGAGACATTTTTTGTGAACAACGACGTATCGTGACGAACTATGGATTTTTAGAGGTGCCCCCTATTTGCTTTCTGGTGATATGAGTCGGTACCAAAGGGGCATATGCCAGTCAGGTCCATTCGCGTGGCTGAAGCCCTGCAAACCTAGGAGGCTGTCCGAGAGGCTGATCTACTGTGGACGAGCCTGATTGGTCGGATTTTACGATCCTTTTCGTTAAATAGAACGAACTATTCGCCTCAAATGATCGAAAAATCCAACTCAACCAGCCTTGCCCTCGCTACGATCGCTATTCTCGGGTAGCCTCCTAGCCATAATATTTGCACTGCACTTATGAATGAACGGGAGGCTTAGTCCAGTCTACCCTTGGGAATCACGACCAGTCCTCCCGCTGACATCATATAGCGCTGATGGTCCGCTTCCAGATCATAGCCGATGACGGAATTGGCTTTGATGATATTGTCCCGATCGACGATCACCCGCCGAAGCCGCGCGCCGCGGCAGATCTTCACGTGATCCATTATGATGCACTTCTCCAGTTCGATACCGGGTTCGAGTACCACCTCGCGTCGAATAATGCTGTCGCGGATGGAGGTACTGTTGACGATGGAGGCCGCACCGATCTGACTGTTGTCGATGGTGCTGTCGAAGATTGCTGCGGCCGGTCCCTGGTAGCAGCTGGAAAAGATCGGCCATTGCATGTTGAACATATCGAAGCGTGGCTGCAGGCCGAGCAGATCCTGATGCGCCGCGTAATAGGCATCCAAGGTGCCCACATCCCGCCAGTAGCCGGCCTCCTCATAGGATCTGAGACCCGGGATGAGGTTGTCGGTAAAGTCGTAGGCATACAGACGATGGCTGTCTAGCAGCCGTGGCAGTACGTCATAACCAAAATCCGTGTCACCGCGTTCATGCGCCGCCTCCAACACCTCTGCTAGCACCAAGGGATTAAACAGGTAGTTGCCCATGGAGGCAAAAGCATGGGCTGGATCTGATGGCATGGGCTTGCCGCGAACTGGTTTTTCCTCAAAGCCTAGAATCCGGTTCGAATGGTCCACTTCCAGGATGCCAAAATCTGCCGTCTGCCCGACAGGAATCGGCCGGGCCGAGACGGTAATGTCCGCACCACACTCGCGATGGAAGCGTATCATCTGGCCAACATCCATGCGGTAGATATGATCCGCCCCGAACACCGCAACCAGATCCGGGCGGTGGCTGCGAAGCAGTTCAAGGCTTTGATAAACCGCATCGGCCGTACCCTGGAAGCGCTCCCCGATACCACAGCGCTGCGGCGGCACTACCGTGACAAACTGGTCGGGCAGCAGCGGGGAGAGGGTCCAGCTTTTGCGCACATGTTCGATCAGCGACTGGGGCTTGTACTGTACGAGGATATAGATGGATCGAATCCCGGAGTTGACCAGGTTACTCAGTACAAAATCCACCACCCGGTAACGCACGCCGAACGGCACCGCCGGCTTGCAGCGGTCGGTCGTCAGTGGCCGCAGGCGAGTCCCTTGTCCCCCGGCCATGACGAAGGCCACTATTCTTTCCGGATGCCGTCGTTCTTGCATGGATCTCCTTGTCTCGACCGGAGAGGAGGGGGACGGTGGCAGCCAATGCCGTGGTCACTCTCCGCGAATTCGCTTACCAAACGAGACGACGCAAGCTGGTGAGCGGTACAGCAGGACCGGTCATTCGTCAGTACGATGCCGTTGGCCATGACCTAGGAGACTGTCCGAGAAAAGGCTGATCTACTGCGGACGAGCCTGATTGGCCGGATTTTACGATCCTTTTCGTTAAATAGAACGACTATTCGCCTCAAATGATCGAAAAATCCAACTCAACCAGCCTCGCCCTCGCTACGATCGCTATTCTCGGACAGCCTCCTAGGGATCGAAGTCGATCGTCTCGCATTCAATCCTCTTCTATGGTGTGACCAAGAGTATAGGAAAATAAACGCCTTTTATTGGATTTAAATATACGTGAAGCCGAATATTCAGTCAAACTTGCTGCTGAATGAACAAAGAAGCCTTGGATTCTGCTGCAAAGGTGCGGCAGGACTGGAGAAACAAAGGGACGATCAAATTTGACAACTCTGGAGCGCATCGGCCCATTCCATGAGAAAAGCATCCGAGTTGTGCGGGACTGCCGCATCAGGGTGACTGCAGATGCTGAAAAATATCATGCCATTCGCTCCGACTATCAGACGCTTGAAAACTGAATGAGGGCTGTTCTGGTCTGCCTTCTTACAGTCAGTGGTCAGTGGTCAGTGGCGGATGCTGCACTGGGTAGCCGCAACCATTTGGGGTGACCCAGGGCAGAGGAGGGTAAACGAGTTGTCACGGCCATTCGTAACGCGCAAGTTATCAGGCGATCGTGACCTCCTTGGACAAATAAACGTCTTGAATCGCATTCAATAGTTGGATACCTTCTGCAAACGGTTTCTGGAAGGCCTTGCGTCCCGAAATCAGTCCCATGCCGCCCGCGCGTTTGTTGATCACGGCGGTGCGCACCGCTTGTTGCAAATCATCCTTGCCTGACGCACCACCCGAGTTGATCATGCCGACGCGCCCCATATAGCAGTTTGCCACTTGGTAGCGCACCAGATCGATTGGATGATGGGTCGTCAGTTCGCCATAGACCTTGGCGCTGGTTTTGCCGAATTTGAGTTCAGTATAGCCGCCATTGTTCTCCGCCATTTTCTGTTTGACGATATCGGCCTCGATCGTCACCGCCAGGTGATTGGCCTGCCCGGTCAGATCAGCGCTGACATGGTAGTCCTTGTCCTTGGTTTTGAAGGCGCTGTTGCGCGTATAGGCCCATAATATGGTAACCATGCCCAGGTCATGCGCATGCGCGAACGCTTCGGAAATCTCCTGTATCTGACGGCGCGATTGTTCGGAACCATAAAATACCGTTGCACCGACCGCACAGGCGCCCATGTCGAACGCCTGATCTACGCTGGCGAACAATGTCTGGTCGAAGCTGTTCGGATAGGTCAGCAACTCGTTATGGTTGAGCTTGAGTATGAAAGGAATCTTGTGGGCATAGCGCCGGGCCACCATGCCCAGCACACCGAGGGTCGAGGCTACGCCATTGCATCCGCCCTCGATAGCGAGCCGTACAATGTTTTCCGGATCGAAAAACATCGGATTGGGTGCGAAAGAAGCCCCTGCAGAGTGTTCAACACCCTGATCGACCGGCAGCAGCGAAAGATAGCCGGTTTTTGCCAGCCGGCCATGATTGTAAAGCGCCTGCAGATTTCTCAATACACCCGGTTTGCGGTCATTGAGCGCAACGACTCGATCCACAAAGTCTGGTCCTGGTGTATGTAGGCTTTCCTTGGGAATGCCCTGGCAGACGTGACCAAGAAGACTTTCTGCTTCATTGCCGAGTAAACCAATGATATTTGTCATGGGGCCTCCACTGAATGACAAAAATTGCTTGCTGACATGAGGAAATAGGTCTGCGACCCATTCCCGGCTTGATTGTCGCAGGTTTTGCGGCACATCAGTGCATCTTGCGCTTGACCAAGATGCGCGTCAAGCGTCATCGTTCAGGATGGGGAAGGATAGTCCCCCGTAGGGTACGCTTGCGCACCATCACACACCGTCACATATCACCGGGAAGTTTGCTACACATGAGACATGGCAAATCGATGTACAAGTGCGCCCCGCAATGCCGACTTTGATGGGCGCGCCCCAGCCATTCCTCGCCACAATCCCATCCTGGCGAGGTATTTGGCACCCAGGTCAGGTTGGCGTTGGGCTGGATTGCTGCGTTGCGCTCGCAAAGACAGGGCAGTAAAAAATGACCGCCGCACCTACCTTGACTGCCGTCATGCGCGAGGCCCAATGGGCCGCGGCCATCCAGACGCTTTTCGGCGACCATGCATCGCTGCCATGGACATGACGTTGATGAGATGGGGCCAAAATAGAAATTTTCAAACAGCTTCTTATCGCGTTTTACCCAGGCGCGTCGGTCTCGGGATGAAACCAGGCGAGCTTTTGGTGCAGCTTGACCACTTCCCCAACGATAATAAGCGTGGGCGGTTTCAGTGCTGCGGCGGCGACAGCTGCCGGTAAGGTTGTGAGTGTGCCGGTCAGGACACGCTGATTCGGTGTTGTGCCTTGCTGGACAATCGCTGCCGGCATGCTGGCGGGCAAACCGTGGGCGATGAGCTGCCGGCATAATTCTTCCAGTCCCAGCAACCCCATATAAACGACGATAGTCTGGTTCGGGCGTGCCAGCGCAGTCCAGTCCAGCGCGATGCTGTGGTCTTTGAGATGGCCGGTTACGAATATGCAGGATTGGGCATAATCGCGGTGTGTCAGCGGAATGCCGGCATAGCAAGCGACGCCAGAGGCGGCGGTAATGCCCGGCACGACCTGGAATGGGATGCGGTATTGCGACAGTGTTTCGATTTCTTCGCCGCCACGACCGAAAATGAACGGGTCGCCCCCTTTCAAGCGGAGCACACGTTTGCCTTCCAGCGCCAGTTGTACCAATAACGCATTGATCGATGCTTGTGGCATGGTGTGTTGATTGCGGGCTTTTCCAGCATAAATACGGGTCGCATCGCGTCTGACCATGTCGAGTATGGCGGGTGCGACCAGGCGGTCGTAAACGACCACATCGGCCAGTTGCATCAGGCGCATGGCACGGAAGGTCAGTAAATCGGGATCGCCCGGGCCGGCCCCCACCAGATAAACTTCGCCACTTGGTGGCTGGTCGTGTTCCTGTGTTAAGGCGGTAAGGAGATAACGCTCTGCAGCCTGCTCCTGGCCGGAAAAGACCATTTCCGCAAAGGGCCCCTGCAGCATTTTTTCCCAGAACAGGCGCCGTCGTTCCGAATGGGTGAAGTGTTGTTTGACCTGTTCGCGAAATCGGGCGGCGTGGGCAGCCAGCTTGCCGTAGGCTGCAGGGATCAGGGTTTCCAGGCGTGCACGCAGCATTCTCGCCAATACCGGCGAAGCGCCCCCACTGGAAATGGCCACGAGCATAGGCGAGCGGTCCAGGATGGAGGGCATGATGAATGTGCATAAAGCCGGATTGTCGACCACATTGACTGGAATGCCGGCTTGCCTGGCAGCAAGGGAAACCGCCTGATTGGTGGGGTGGTCATCAGTAGCGGCAATCGCCAGTGCCATGTCATGCAAATGGCTGGGATCAAAGGTTGCTGGAATATGTGCGATCCTGCCTGCTTTTGACAGCTGAGCCAATTCATCGTTGAGCGCCGGCGCTACCAGGTTGATGCGCGCACCGGCCTTGAGCAGCAAAGCAGTCTTGCGGGCAGCCACCCCCCCTCCGCCAACGATCAGACAATTCCGCTGCTTCAGATCGAGAAATATTGGCAAATAGTCCATGAATAAACGGGTAGTGCCGGAAATGGCGCCGATTGACTGAACCGAACCTGACCGGGCAGCTCCCAAAGTGCAATGTAAGGGCAGCTATTATCCTGGAAATTTCAGTGGGATGGGCTTGAAAACGGTGCAATTTGGTTCAAAGCACTTTCGCCAGCCGGGTGAACAAGGAAAAAATATATTCGCCATAAAAAGAGCGATCAACCGCGATTTCCGGGCTGATTACATGGTTCACCCGTCAGGCATGGCCGCATAAGCCGGCTTTGGGCGGGCTGGGAGGACAGCGCTATTGCAGTCTTTCGCGTTCGAACAAGTCTTCGATGGTTGCGCCCACGCTCGCTTCGCCACCAAATACCGTTCCCAGTTTTTTCTGGTTCAGGTATTCGAGATTGAGATCATAAAACTTTTTCTCGAGCGGAAAATATTTCACTTCCCTGACCAATTCCGGAGCGTGCTGCATGTAGAAGTTGATGAATTCCCTGACTTCGGGCTTGTCCGCCGCTTGCGCATTGACATAGATGAAAATCGGCCGGGACAGCGGTTGATAGCTGCCGTTCCGGACGGTCTTAGCTGAGGGGAGAACCCCGCCATCGCCGTTATCGATCGCGACAGCCTTGAGCTTCTTCTGATTTTCTATGTAATAGGCGAAACCGAAGAATCCCAGTGCATGCACGTCACTGGCCACGCCCTGAACCAGCACGTTATCATCCTCGGAGGCAGTGAAATCGCCACGACTGGATTTGGCTTTGCCGACAACTGCTTCCGTGAAATAGTCGAAGGTTCCCGAATCGGCGCCCGCGCCAAAAAGCTTGATCTTGGCATCCGGCCAGGCGGGATTGATCTGGTTCCATTTGGTGAGGGTGCCTTGCGCGCCGGGTTCCCATATTTTTTTAAGTTCCGCTACCGTGATCGAGGTTAACCAGTCATTCCTGGGATTGATCGCCACGGTCAGTGCGTCGAATGCAATCGGCATTTCGATATATTGCACGCCAAGTTTCTTGCATTCCTCCATCTCGGAGTGCAGGATGGGGCGGGATGCATTGGTGATGTCTATCTCGTTCCGGCAAAACTTTTTGAAGCCGCCCCCAGTGCCGGAAATGCCAACGGTCACCCGGATCGCGCCCCTTTTTTCGATTTGAAAATCTTCGGCAACAGCCTCGGCAATCGGGAAGACGGTGCTCGAGCCATCGATTCTAACGATAGGCCGGGCATGAAGAGGATTGCTGAGCAGGGTTGCGATGACGAAACCGACAGCAATGGCGGTGATTCCGGTAGAGGTAACGGATTGCAAGAATGATTTTGACATGATGACTATAGATATCTCTAAATAACGAAAAAGTAACGATTCAGTCCGCCTGATTTGATATTACGCTTTGCGCTGTACTACCTGCGCTGCGTTGGAACGGGTGCGCTGATAGCGCGGTGAAATATCAGGGCGTTGAATGGTTATATACGGGAATAGCGAACGCTTATTTGGAGAGGCGACCACCACTCACGTTTGCTGGTCGTTTCGATTATAGGCATCATATGTTACAGAAATGTGACAAAATCAGCGCGTGTGGGTCAACCCCCGGTACCGGCCTGTTCCTGGATCGTCGCAGCGATGGCTTCGGCCCAGTGATCGATTTGTTCAGGCACTTTCCCTTCCACCATTACTCGAATCAACGGCTCGGTCCCGGAGGCGCGCAGCAGAATGCGCCCGTCGCGGCCCAGCGCCTGCTCAGCCGCATCATTACGTGTCCGGACAGCCGGGTTATTCAAGAAATCAAAGCTTCTGGATACTTTGACATTGACCAGACGCTGGGGAAAGAATGTGATGTCGTGCATGAAATCGGCCAGGTGCATGCCGGTCTCACGCAATGCATATAAAACCTGCAAGGCGGAAATGATGCCGTCCCCAGTGGTGTGCTTGTCGCGACAGATGATATGCCCGGAGTTCTCGCCGCCCAAATGCCAGTTATTCTGTTTCAGTAATTCGGAAACATAGCGATCACCAACATTCGCACGTGCGAATGGAATGCCAAGCCCGCCAAGCGCCTGTTCAATCGCGAGATTGGTCATCAGTGTGCCGGCTATGCCGCCTTGCAATGTGCCCAGCCGTTGCCGGTGCTTGGCGATGATATAGATCAGGCAGTCGCCATCATATACCTTACCCTTGGCATCCACCATCATGACCCGGTCGCCATCCCCATCCAGCGCAATGCCAAGATCGGCCTGGTGCTGTAGCACTGCATGCTGGAGTGCGGCAATATGAGTGGCGCCGCATTCGTGATTGATATTGACCCCATCGGGGCTGGCGTAGACCGTGACAACGTCCGCCCCCAGCTCGTGCAGCACATGGCCGGCTACATGGTAGGTCGCGCCATGCGCGCAATCCACGACGATCCGCAATCCGCGCAGATCAAGCTGATAGGGAAAAGTACTTTTGCAGAATTCGATATAGCGGCCGGTCGCATCCCGTAGGCGTTGTACTTTCCCCAGTCTGGCGGAGGGCATCGTTGCAATCGGTTTTTCCATTGCTGCCTCGATCTGAAGCTCCATACTGTCTGGCAGCTTGGACCCGGTCGAGGAGAAGAATTTGACACCGTTATCGTCAAACGGATTGTGCGAAGCGGATATGACCACCCCAGCCTGAATGCGCAAGGCGCGGACGAGATAGGCGATGGCGGGAGTCGGCAGCGGCCCCGATAACAGCACGTCTACGCCCGCAGCCGAGAAGCCGGCCTGCAATGCGGATTCCAGCATATAGCCGGAGATCCGGGTATCCTTTCCGATGAGTACGGTTGGCCGTTCACCCATGGCCAGATGCCAGTCAGCGTCCAGCAATACCTTGCCGGCGGCATAGCCTAAACGCAGAAAGAAATCCGGTGAAATAGGCGCTTCACCGACCTTTCCACGGATACCATCGGTGCCAAAGTATTTTTTCTTCATATCTGCCAGAATCCTCAATTGATCAGGGCTGCGTGTACACCCCAGGTTCATAAAGTCACATGATGTATATTCGGACGATTACACACCAAAGTTTAAGATTATAGGGAATATTATTATCCTTAAAACGCCGGTTGGCCGCTCATTTTTTTATGGCTGGGCAGCCGCATTACTGTGAACCTTGCAGGGGTAACCACGAATGTACACGAATGGTATCGATGAGTTTGCGAGAGATAGTCCGGCTGGTATGGAGTGACGGGGTGCAGGAGGGGAGTTGAGGATTACTAATGCATATGAATTTTGTCTACATCAAAGTTTAGATGAAATACAACCAAAATGATTTGGAAATATTGGTGTGCATTCGTGGTTAAAAATCAATAGTCAGGGGATCTTGCAATTAATTCTACTCTGACCCCTGTTATATAACCGCTTCCAGAACGGAAAGTGCGTCACGGGTGGCTTTGACGTCATGCACGCGGACAATTTTTGCGCCTTTGATTACTGCCAGCAGTGCTGCTGCCACGCTGGCGTGGAGGCGACTGTCAACGGTGTTGCCGGTTATGGCACCCAGCATGGATTTGCGCGATAAGCCAACCAAGATAGGGCATCCGAGTGCCAGCAGGCGATCAAGTTGTTGCAGCAGCGTCAAATTATGTTCCAGCGTTTTGCCAAAGCCAAATCCCGGATCGATTAGGATGCGTTCGGCCGGAATGCCCGCATTGCGGGCAGCGTCAATCCGCTGCGCCAGAAATGCTTGGACTTCAGTGACAACATCCGAGTAATGGGGCGTATTTTGCATCGTCTCCGGCGTCCCCTGCATATGCATCAGACACACCATGGCCGAATTCTCTGCGATGGCTTCCAATGCCCCCGGTGCCTGCAGCGCATTGACATCATTGACCAGGTCTGCGCCTGCACGGATGGCGGCGCGCATCACTGCCGGCTTGGAGGTGTCGATCGAGACCGGGATACGCTTGTGTACAGCAAATTCTATGACGGGAATCACCCTTGACAACTCCTCTTCCAGGCTGACAGGCTGGCTGCCGGGGCGGGTGGATTCACCACCGATATCGAGCATATCGGCGCCTTCCACAATCAGGCGGTTAACATGTTGTATCGCCTGGTCGGTCGTAGCGTATTGTCCGCCATCGGAAAATGAATCCGGTGTGACATTGAGCACCCCCATAATCAGGGGGCGATCGCTTACGAGCATCTGGGTGAGTGTATTCATTCTTGAATCTTCATTTAAAATTTGTACCGCTGAACCATCTTCAGTTTCGGCGCGGTGCATGTGCTATGCACACTGTACGTATTCAGCGGCAGCAGCCATCGTGCACTGGGTGCGTTGATGGACCCTGCCACCGATGCGGAATTATCCTGCTGAAATTTTATATGGCATAAATAAAAAAAGGCCTGTGCGTACATGCGACGCACAGGCCATTCTAGATAGCAAGCATTAGATCAAACTTCTGCTTCCTGAGTCGGGACTTCTGCTGCAGCAGGTTCAGCAGCAGGCTGTTTCTCGTCTTTGGCAGATTTGTCTTTATCTTGCGCCGGAGATTTCGGTGCTTGAGGCGGACGTGGTGGGCGACCCTCCATGATGTCCTTGATCTGGCCGCTGTCGATGGTTTCCCATTCAAGCAGCGCTTGTGTCATTGCCTCGATTTTGTCTTTGTTTTCCTCGATCAGCTTGCGTGCGAGTGCATATTGCTCATCGACGATACGCCGAATCTCGATATCCACTTTCTGCATGGTCGCTTCACTCAGATTTTTGTGCGTGGTGACCGAGCGGCCGAGGAAAACCTCGCCTTCGTTTTCACCATAGACCATGGGCCCCAGTGCATCGGACATCCCCCATTGTGTGACCATTCTGCGGGCCGTATCGGTTGCGCGTTCGAAGTCGTTGGAAGCGCCCGTGGTCATCTGATGCATGAACACTTCTTCCGCGATCCGGCCACCGAACATGACAGCAAGGGTTTGCAGTATCTGATCACGATCCATGCTGAAGCGGTCCTCAGCAGGCAGTTGCATGGTGACACCCAGTGCACGGCCACGCGGAATGATCGAGACTTTGTGAACCGGGTCGGTTTTCGGCAGCAGATAAGCGACCACCGCATGCCCGGATTCATGATAGGCGGTGTTGCGCCGCTCGTTTTCCGGCATGACGACAGAACGCCGTTCCGCGCCCATCAGGATTTTGTCCTTGGCGCGTTCGAAGTCGTCCATATCAACCAGGCGTTTGCCAGACCGTGCGGCAAACAAGGCAGCCTCGTTGACCAGATTGGCCAGATCGGCGCCCGACATGCCAGGTGTCCCTCTGGCAAGAATGCTGGCTTGCACGTCCGGAGAAATCGGCACCTTGCGCATATGCACTTGCAGAATTTGCTCACGGCCACGGATATCCGGAAGCGGCACGGTGACCTGCCTGTCGAAACGGCCTGGACGCAGTAACGCGGGATCCAGCACATCGGGGCGGTTGGTTGCCGCGATCACGATAACGCCCATATTGCCTTCGAACCCATCCATCTCGACCAATAATTGGTTCAGCGTTTGTTCACGTTCATCGTTGCCACCGCCCAGTCCGGCCCCCCGTTGACGCCCAACGGCATCAATCTCATCAATGAAAATGATGCAGGGAGCATGTTTCTTGGCTTGCTCGAACATGTCTCTGACCCTGGAAGCACCTACCCCGACGAACATTTCGACGAAGTCGGAACCCGAAATGCTGAAGAACGGCACTTTTGCCTCGCCGGCAATCGCACGCGCCAGCAGGGTTTTACCGGTACCGGGATTGCCGCACATCAGCACACCGCGTGGAATGCGTCCACCCAGTTTCTGGAATTTCGACGGATCGCGCAAAAATTCCACCAACTCGGCAACTTCTTCCTTGGCCTCTTCACAGCCAGCCACGTCAGCGAAAGTCACGTTATTGTTTTTATGGTCGATCATGCGGGCCTTGCTTTTTCCGAACGAGAAAGCACCGCCTCCTTTTCCGCCACCTTGCATCTGGCGCATAAAGAAAATCCAGACGGCGATCAGCAACAGCATCGGGAACCATGATACGAGCACGCTCATCAACATGGATGGCTCTTCTTCCGGTTTGGCTTCAACGATGACGCCTGCCCGCAAAAGATCGCTCACCAGCCAGGGATCGGAGGGCGAGTGCGTGATGAAGTGGCGGCCATCGGTTTTTGTACCTTTCAGTGTACGGCCGTCAATTACCACCTTGGCAATTCTGCCCTGGTTCATCTCGTTGATGAACTGTGAATATTCCATCGGCGGCTGTGGCGATTGCCTGGTGGTGAATTGATTGAATACTGTCATCAGTACCAATGCAATCACCAACCATATGGCCATGTTTTTAATCAAATTATTCATAATAGCTCCTCAATATGCTTCTTGACGAAACCTGGTGCATCACAAACACATAGTTTCACTTTTTGCAAGATTATTTTTAGGGAAGCGCTGAACAAGCCCGTCATGGATTGCTTCACTTCTTACAATTTTGACAAATCAAACAGCGTTTCATTTCCTTCGACTGCAAAAAAGCGAAATGCTGCAAACATTCAATGGATAAACCGAATCCAATTGAATGTTTGCTAGCCTTTTTTGCAGTCTAACAGATTATTTTTCTCAGTCCCAGCAAATATAGCTCTTTGCTCCGATCCCGGGAAGCCTTTGGTTTTCTTATGACAACCTTCTCAAAGCTGGTTTGCATCGATTGCCGGAACGCTTCAAAGCTGGCACCTTGAAAGGCTTTGACAAGGAAGTTTTTCCCGGGGTTCAAATGTTCTTGACAGAACAGCAGCGCGAGCTCGGCCAGATACATGGCATGCGCCTGGTCGCTGACACGGATGCCAGTGAGATCGGGCGCCATATCGGAGATGACCAGATCGGCCTGCCTGCCAGCGAGTGCCTGCCTGAGCGCGCTCAACACCTCGTCCTCGCGGAAGTCACCCTGAATAAATGTCACACCTGGTAACGGCTGCATGGGGAGAATATCAAGTGCAAACATATGGCCTTGTTCGCCGACTTGCTCGCGCGCGACCTGTGACCAGCTGCCGGGAGCCGCGCCGAGGTCGACGATCGTCATGCCGCGCGCAAACAGCGCGTCACGTTCGGCGATTTCTTGCAGTTTATAGGCGGCACGGGAACGATAGCCCTCATGCCGCGCCCGCTGGACAAAGCTGTCATTCACATGGGCTTTCATCCAGGCTTTGCTGGTTTTGGCGGGTTTCATCGGGTAGAATCCAATATTTTTCAGAAAGTGGTTTTATGCTTGAACTTGATATGGCACAGCGCCGGTTGCTGACGGCTAACGCGCATCACCTCAATCCGATTGTCATGATCGGCAAGGATGGGTTAACAGCAGGTGTGATCAGTGAACTCGACAGGGGCCTGACCAAGCATGAACTGATCAAGGTCAAGATCCTCGACGATGACCGGGCAAATAGAGCGGCATTGCTCGAACAAATCTGCCAGTCGTTGCATGCGGCACCTGTCAAGCTAATTGGCAAGATACTGATTATATACCGTCCCAAGCCGGAAGAAACAGAAGACACTCCCGCAGCCCAACCGGCCAAGCCCAAGGGACGAAGCAAAAAAACCACCCCCGCCAGACGGCGGCCAGCCTGACCCGCGTGGGTAACCACGAATGGACACGAATACACACGAATGATGTAATGGTGGCGCTTGCTTTATTTGTTTTTATCGTGCGGCGGGCGAATGAGTGATAGCAGATCTGGTCCCGATTGAAGTAAAACTGAAGCGGTTTATCAATATTCGTGTTCATTCGTGTGCATTCGTGGTTGAAAAGAATCACGAATACTCATCGAAGCCATCTTTGCGGGCGCAGCGAAGTCAACGTAGGGTGCGCTTGCGCACCGTCCGCCCGATGATAGCAAAACGAATCAGCGATAGCCTGTCTGGTTGCAGTTGAAATAAAGCCGCAGCAGTTTTTCAATATTCGTGTGTATTCGTGTCCATTCGTGGTTCAAATCAACTGCGAATTGCCGGGCTAGGAGGCTGTCCGAGAATAGCGATCGTAGCGAGGGCGAGGCTGGTTGAGTTGGATTTTTTCGATCATTTGAGGCGAATAGTCGTTCCATTTAACGAAAAGGATCGTAAAATCCGGCCAATCAGGCTCGTCCGCAGTAGATCAGTCTATTCTCGGACAACCTCCTAGACGTATCTGACATCCAGTATTTCGTATTCCCGGATGCCGCCGGGTGCCTGGACCTCGGCAATATCTCCCGCATACTTGCCGATCAGCGCGCGCGCAATCGGTGAGCTGATCGAGATTTTGCTTTCCTTGATATCGGCCTCATCATCGCCCACGATCTGGTAAGTGACTGTGGCATCGCTGTCCAGGTCCTTGAGATCGACTGTGGCGCCAAACACGCATGCACCATCCGCATCCAGCTGGGTGGGGTTGATGATTTGCGCGTTGGATAGCTTGCTCTCCAGTTCGGCGATTCGCCCTTCAATGAATCCCTGCTTTTCCTTGGCGGCATCATACTCGGCATTTTCGGACAGGTCGCCATGAGAACGGGCCTCCGCGATAGCGGCAATCACAGCCGGGCGGTGAACGGTTTTCATTTCATGCAACTCTGCGCGCAGCTTTTCCGCGCCAGATAGGGTGATAGGGATAGCGTTCATAACTACTTTACTCTTCTCATAATAAGGATCTTAAATATCAGGCTCAGTCATCAGCCATGCGGAACCGGAGAGTGATCGTTGATCAATGCAAAACTGCGATAACCCGTCTATTTCTGAAGCCGATGTAGTGAGCCTGGTTGCTGGATGTGTTTCTTGATTGCGCGCCTGCAAAAAAATCATTCCTTTTCCCGATAGCAACAACGCCAGTTTGTGTCGCGTGCTGCTTGCCGTGGTGGGCCTGCTTCAAAAACAGGTTGTCAGGCTATCGGATTTTTCAGAGGTTTTCTCACATGCGCCAAAGAAACGTTGGATAGGAGTTATTCTTGCCTAGATGGCAAGATTTTGCAAACAGTAAACCCGCAGTTCCTGTCTGTTGGCCATGCCGGTGCAAGCCGCGCGGGCGCCGGCGATGGTCGTGTAGTAAGTGACCCTGGCCTGCAAGGCAGCATGCCGGATCGAGTAGGAGTCGCGCACCGCGCTCCGCTTGTTGCTGACCGTATTGATAATCAACGCGATTTCTCCGTTCTTGATCATGTCCACAATATGTGGCCGGCCTTCCGCCACCTTGTTCACGGTTGTCACCGGCAACCCGGCCTGCAGTAATGCCTGGGCCGTGCCGCGCGTGGCGTAGAGTGACAGCCCGAGTTCGACGAATTTTCTGGCAATCGCAACCGCTTCCGGTTTGTCGCCGTCGCGCACGCTGATGAGAATTCTGCCCGATACCGGCAGCTGAATGCCGGCAGCCAGCTGGGATTTGATAAACGCTTCAGCGAAGGTCTTGCCAATTCCCATGACCTCGCCGGTCGATTTCATTTCGGGGCCGAGTATGGTATCCACACCGGCAAACTTGGCGAATGGGAAGACCGCTTCCTTCACCGAGTAATAGGCCGGCCGCACTTCTTCGCCCATTCCCTGTGCGGCCAGGGTTTGGCCCGCCATGCAGCGGGCGGCAATTTTGGCCAGCGGCAGGCCGGTCGCCTTGGAGACGAACGGCACCGTGCGCGAAGCCCGCGGATTGACTTCCAGCACGAAGGCGGTATCGTCCTGAATCGCGAATTGCACGTTCATCAATCCCTTGACATGCAGCGCGCGCGCCATGGCTTCGGTCTGCCGCCGCAGTTCGTCCTGCATGCTGGCCGGCAGGCTGAAGGGTGGCAGGGAACAGGCGGAATCGCCGGAATGCACGCCCGCTTCCTCGATATGTTCCATAATGCCGCCGATCAGCACGGTATTGCCGTCGAAAATGGCATCGACATCGACTTCCGTGGCGTTGCTCAGAAAGCGGTCCAGCAGCACCGGAGAATCATTGGAGACCTTGACGGCTTCCCGCATATAGCGCTCCAGATCGCGTGACTCGTGCACGATCTCCATGGCGCGACCGCCCAATACATAGCTCGGTCTCACCACCAGCGGATAGCCGATGTCATCGGCTGCGGCCAGTGCCTCGGCCGGGTTGCGGGCGGTGAAATTGGGGGGCTGCCTGAGGCCCAGACGATGCAGCATGGCCTGAAAACGTTCGCGATCTTCGGCGCAATCGATCATGTCCGGACTGGTGCCGATAATGGGCACCCCATTGGCTTCCAGCTCGCGCGCAAGTTTCAGTGGAGTTTGGCCGCCATATTGCACGATGACGCCAGCCGGTTTTTCGATCGCTACGATTTCCAGCACATCTTCCAGCGTGAGCGGTTCGAAGTACAGGCGGTCGGAAATATCATAATCGGTCGAAACCGTTTCCGGGTTGCAGTTGACCATGATGGTTTCATACTGATCCTCGCGCAATGCCAACGCGGCATGCACGCAACAGTAATCGAACTCGATGCCCTGGCCGATGCGGTTGGGCCCGCCGCCGAGCACCATGATCTTTTTGTTGTCGCTGGGACGTGCCTCGCATTCTTCCTCGTAGGTGGAATACATATAGGCGGTACGGGTATCGAATTCGGCCGCACAGGTGTCCACTCGTTTGTAGACCGGGCGCAGGTTGAGCTGATGGCGCCGGGCGCGCACCGCATGCTGATCGCAACCGAGCAGCCCGGCCAGCCGCCGGTCGGAGAAACCGCAGCGCTTCAGATGACGCAATTGCCGCTCGGTCAGGGTTTCCAGCTGGCATCCGGCGAGCGCCTGTTCCTGCCTGACCAGATTCTCGATCTGGACCAGAAACCAGGGGTCGATCCGGGTCAATGCCTGGATCTCAGCGAACGGCAGATGGCAGCGGAAAGCGTCGGCGATATACCAGA
Source organism: Nitrosomonas sp. ANs5 (assembly GCF_050584665.1). NCBI lineage: Bacteria > Pseudomonadati > Pseudomonadota > Betaproteobacteria > Nitrosomonadales > Nitrosomonadaceae > Nitrosomonas > Nitrosomonas sp. ANs5. The sequence goes on along the minus strand of NZ_JBEUDO010000030.1, from coordinate 15,403 downwards.
GACGTTCCGGGCCGGGGTGGCCGAGTTCTTGTTCGATGGTTTCGATGTCGGTAGTCTTCTCGTCCAGCCCGTCAACGCCGGTTTCGAGGCCGCGCAGCGCCTTTTGCAACGACTCATGGAAAGTGCGGCCGATCGCCATCACTTCCCCGACCGATTTCATCTGTGTGGTCAAGCGGTCGTCTGCCTGCGGGAATTTCTCGAACGCGAAGCGGGGTACCTTGGTGACCACGTAATCGATGGTCGGTTCGAACGAGGCCGGGGTCAGGCCGCCGGTGATATCGTTGCCCAACTCATTGAGCGTATAGCCGACCGCCAGCTTGGCGGCTATCTTGGCGATGGGAAAACCGGTAGCCTTGGAAGCCAGTGCGGATGAGCGCGAGACACGCGGGTTCATCTCGATCACAATCATGCGCCCGTCTTCCGGATTGATGGCGAATTGCACATTGGAGCCGCCGGTTTCAACGCCGATTTCCCTGAGCACGGCAATCGAGGCATCGCGCATCCGCTGGTATTCCTTGTCGGTCAGCGTCTGGGCGGGCGCGACCGTGATCGAGTCGCCGGTATGCACACCCATCGGATCGATGTTCTCGATCGCGCAGATGATGATGCAGTTGTCCTGCTGGTCGCGGATCACTTCCATTTCGAATTCTTTCCAGCCGATGACCGATTCCTCGATCAGCAGCTCGCGGGTGGGCGAGGCTTCCAGCCCGCGTTCGCAAATGCCGACGAATTCCTCGCGGTTGTAGGCAATCCCGCCGCCGCTGCCACCGAGCGTGAACGAAGGACGGATGATTGCCGGATAGCCGATCATTGCCTGGACCTGCAAGGCTTCTTCCATGCTGTGGGCGACTGCAGAACGTGCCGATTGCAGGCCGATGCGCGTCATCGCCTGCTTGAATTTCTCCCTGTCCTCGGCCTTGTCGATCGCCTCGCGCGAAGCGCCGATGAGCGCCACGCCATGCTTTTCCAGCACGCCATGCTTGACCAGATCCAGCGCGCAATTGAGCGCGGTCTGCCCACCCATGGTCGGCAGCAGCGCATCGGGGCGTTCGATTTCGATGATTTTTTCCACGGCCTGCCAGATGATCGGTTCGATATAGACCGCATCCGCCATTTCCGGATCGGTCATGATGGTGGCCGGATTGGAATTGATCAGAATGACGCGATAGCCTTCCTCGCGCAATGCCCGGCAGGCCTGTACGCCGGAATAATCGAATTCACATGCCTGACCGATGACGATCGGCCCTGCGCCAATGATGAGGATGGAGTGTAGGTCAGTACGTTTGGGCATTTAGGATCGGGTCAAGTAGCCTGTTCATTCAGGCGCGGTGTTGTGCCATGTGGCGGATAAAGCGGTCGAACAAATAATCGACATCATGCGGCCCCGGGCTCGCTTCGGGATGGCCCTGGAAGCAGAAAGCCGGGCGGTCCGTCAGTTCGAATCCCTGCAGGCTGCCGTCGAACAGCGAGCTGTGCGTCACCCGCGCGTTGCCGGGCAGGGTGTCGCCATCCACGGCGAAACCGTGATTCTGGCTGGTGATCATGACGCGGGCACTGTCGATGTCCTGCACCGGATGATTCGCGCCATGATGACCGAATTTCATTTTGATCGTCCTGGCACCGATCGCCAGCGCCAGAATCTGGTGACCGAGGCAAATGCCGAACAGCGGCACCTGCTTGTCCAGCAGCGTCCGGGTGGTGGCAATCGCATATTCGCAGGGCTCCGGATCGCCGGGGCCATTGGAAAGCAGCACGCCATCGGGCTGCGCGGCCAGCAGTGTATCGGCGGATGTGCGCGCCGGATAGACTGTCACCTGGCAGCCGCGTGCCACCAGTTTGCGCAGAATGGTGCGCTTGACGCCGAAATCCAGTACCGCGACACGGAAGCGGCTGTCGCCCGGAGCGCGATAACCGGTGGTGCCGGTCCATTCGCCCTCTTCGAATGTCCAGGGCTGCTCGCAGCTGACCACGCGCGCCAGATCCATGCCGGCCAGGCCCGGAAAGGCCTGCGCCTGGCGCAGCGCCTCGGCCTCGTCGACGTTGCCAGCCATCAGGCAGCCCGCCTGGGCACCCTTTTCCCGCAGGATGCGGGTCAGCTTGCGGGTATCGATACCGGCAATGGCGATCACCCCATGTTGCCTGAGAAAATCCGGCAGCGACTGGCGGCTGCGCCAATTGCTGAAAACCGGCGGCAGGTCGCGAATCACCAGCCCGGCCGCATGCACGGTCGAGCCGGTGGTGGATTCGATATCTTCTGGGTTGGTGCCCGTATTGCCGATATGCGGATAGGTCAACGTGACTATCTGCCGGCAATAGGAGGGATCGGTGAGAATTTCCTGATAACCGGTCATGGCGGTATTGAAAGCTACCTCGCCGGTGGTAATGCCTTCCGCGCCAATGGCGTCGCCATAAAAAATGGTGCCATCAGCCAGGACAAGCAAAGCGCGCGGATGGTCAGACACGGGATTCCTCAATATTTTTTGTGGTACGCGGACGTAAAAAATGCGGGTTGAAATGATGAAAAAGAACTAATCCCGCTTGCGCAAATTATACGTGAGAAGCAGCGGCTTTTCCAGAAGCGGCTGCTTGGGAACCACGAATGGACGCGAATACACACGAATGCACTTCGAAGCCATCTTTGCGGGCGTAGCGAAGTCAGCGTAGGGTGCGCCCGCGCACCGTTCGGGCAATGGTGGCAAGATGAAAGCGCGGTGGCCGGTCTGGTGGTGGTGAAAAATTGGAACCACGAATGGATACGAATACACACGAATGATTGGGTGGAGACGCCTGCTCTGTTGTTTTTTGTCGCGCGGCAGATGAGCGGATGAAAGCCGGTTTGGTTGGTGATGGACTACAGTTGAGGCTGTTTTTCACTATTCGTGTGCATTCGTGTCCATTCGTGGTTGCAAAGAATCAAGAATGACCACCGAAGCCAGCCAGGCAGGCGATTCCAGTCAAACATCCGGCCCACGGCGGCCAGTCGTCATGCAGCAAAAGCCGGTGCGCAAGCGCACCCTTACCCATCGCGGGAATTTAAACCTGGCTGTGGTTGCTAATAGGCAATATATATGTTGCTCATGCTCAAATAAGCAACTAATATGTTGCTATAGATATAGAAGCAACATATATTATGAGCGACCTTTTACAGCAACTAAAAAAACGCCGTTTGGCGCTTGGTCTCAAACAGAGCGATATGATGCGCCGTGTGGGGATTTCGCGGCAGCAATATCAGCGTTTGGAGGCCAAAGGTAATCCGAGGCTGGATACGCTGACGTTGATTGCCAAGGGCCTCAATAGCGAGATCATGCTCATTCCCAAAGAAAAACTGGGCGCCGTTCTGGCAGTGCTTGAAAGCACTGATAATGAACTGCCCCAGCAATCACCGGGGACAGCCAAAGTCACAAAAACCTTGTCAGACGACCCATGGCAGGATTTGCTGGGAGATGATCAATGACAAGCAGCCGGACCGAAGAGATCAATGTTCTCAGGCTGATCCTGCACCGCCGATTAGTGGGCTACCTGACAGGGTTTCGCAATGGCCGGAATGTGCTGAGCTTTGCCGATGACTATAGGGCTGACGCAGCTCGCCCGACATTCAGCTTGATTACGCATCCCAGCTTTCCGCATGCTGACAAGCTCATGGGCGAACCATGGGTTAGGAGGCAGCGGCTGCATCCCACATTGTCAAATCTGTTGCCGGAAGGCGCTCTCAGGGAGCTGATTGCGCAGGGACTGAAGGTTTACATCGATAACGAATTTCATATCCTGTCCCACCTGGGCCGGGATCTGCCCGGTGCTTTGGTTGCTGAGCCCATGGAGCCGGATGAAGTGCCCGGCAGTATTCTCGCTGCGCACGGCAACGCCAAGGCAGTCAAATTTGAAAATATTGTGCGGGAGAATAAATTTTCCCTGGCTGGCGTGCAGATGAAATTTTCAATGAAGGCTAGGGACGGCAGATACAATTTATCTAAAGGTGATGTGCTTGGTGACTGGATCATCAAAACGCCTTCAACAAGACATAAGGATGTTCCGGTAAACGAGTACACGGCCATGACGCTCGCCTCGTTGATCGGGGTCGATATCCCTGAAATGAAGCTGGTTGAACTGGATAAACTTGATGATTTGCCACAAATAAATTTACCTGATGAGAACTGGGCATTCGCAATCAAGCGGTTTGATCGTGAAAGAGAGCAGCGTATTCACATGGAGGATTTTGCTCAAGTATTGGTGAAATATCCTTACGAGAAATATGACGCTGCCAACTACGAGCAAATTGGGAGAATTCTTTACCAATTTTCTGGTGACGCACTGACCGATACCCAGCAGTTCGCCAGGCGGCTGCTGGTTAACATTCTCCTGGCCAATGGCGATGCCCATTTGAAAAACTGGAGCCTGCTCTACCCTGATCAAACTACACCGAGACTCTCTCCCGCATACGATATCGTTACCACAAATGTGTATATCGAAGGGGAGAAGCGCTACGCACTCAACCTCGGCGGCTCAAAGGAGTGGTATGGCGCATCGTATGCCAATTTTGAATATTGGGCGAAAAAATCCGGCATTCCGTGGCGTGCGATAAAGCCACATATCGATGATGCCATGGAAAGCGCTCGAAGCCTTTGGCCCGAAGCGCTTAAAAACTTGCCAATGAACGAAGCACACAAGCAAAAACTCAGCGAGCACTGGCGCAAGCTCCACCGCGATTTTCAAATCAAGTGTGACTGATTGGAACCACGAATGGACACGAATACACACGAATGATTGGGTGGGGGTGTTTGCTTTATTTGTTTTAATCATGAGGTGAGTGGATGGGCGATAGCCGGTCTGGTGCCGGTTGAAGTAAAGCCGCAGCAGTCAGTGTAGGGTGCACCTGTGCACCGTCAAACATCCGGCCCATGGCGGCCAGCCGTCGCACAGCAAAAGCCGGTGCACGGGTGCACCCTACGGGGCGGCTGTTCCGCTACTGGTTTTGATAACCACGAATGGACACGAATACACACGAATGATTGGGTGGGGGTGTTTGCTTTATTTGTTTTAATCGTGTGGTGGATGGATGGGCGATAGCCGGTCTGCTGCCGGTTGAAGTAAAGCCGCAGCAGTCAGTGTAGGGTGCACCTGTGCACCGTCAAACATCCGGCCCACGGCGGCCAGCCGCCGCGCAGCAAAAGCCGGTGCACGGGTGCACCCTACGGGGCGGGCGAGTGGGTGATGACCGGTTTGGTGGAGGATAAAAGACAGCCGCAGCTATTTTTCACTATTCGTGTCCATTCGTGGTTGCAAAGAATCAAGAATGACCACCGAAGCTATCCAGGCGGGCGATTCTAGCCCTGCCATTTTCTATTCCGGTTTATCCGGTTTCTTTTTGGCGCGCGGGTGTGCCTGGTCGTAGATTTTGGCCAGGTATTGAAAATCCAGGTGGGTGTAGACCTGGGTGCTGCGGATGCTGGCGTGGCCGAGCATTTCCTGGACGGCGCGCAGGTCGCCGCTCGACTGCAGGACATGCGAGGCGAACGAATGGCGCAGTGCGTGGGGGTGGACGCGGTCATCCAGTCCTTGCTGCTGGGCGCGTTGTTGCAGGCGATAGGCGATCGTGCGGGGGTGGATGGGGCGGCCGCGCTGAGAGAGAAACAGCGAGGTGTCATCTGCCGTTTGCCAGCCCTGGCGCAGGGCAAGCCAGGCTTGCAGCGCCTCCAGCGCCAGTTTGCCGACCGGCACGATGCGCGTTTTGTTGCCCTTGCCGGCAACGCGCACCGTGCCTTCGTTAAAATCGATGTCGGCCAGCTGCAGTTGCGCCAGTTCCGTCAGGCGCAGGCCCGATGAATAGAACAGCTCGAACATCGCGAGATCGCGCGTGGCGAGCGCATCGGTGGGGTCGAATGTCAGCAGGCGCGCGGTTTCGTCGGGGGAGAGCGCATGCGGCAGCATCTTGGGGGATTTGGGCACGCGCACCCCCTGGCAGGGGTCGTCCGGGTGCTGATGATGACGGATCAGATAGCGGAAAAAACCACGCCAGGCCGACAGCATCCGCGCCAGGCTCCGGCCGGACAGGCCGCCGCCATGCAGGCGGGCGACAAAATGGCGGATGTCATGTGATTTCAGCTGCCGCAAGGCGGGGTCATCGGCTGGAGATGACTGGTACTCCGCCATGCAGCGCACCAGCGCGGACAGGTCGCGCTGATAACTGGCCTGCGTCAGCGGGGCGAGCTTGCGGGTCGTCGCGAGATAGGCGAGATAAGCCTGAACGAGCGGCGGCAGAACGGGGGCTGGCTGCTCATGCGCTGGAGTCATGCGCGGCGGTTCCAGGGTGGGGCGCCATCAGCCGCGCGAGCGTGCTGCTGACCAGCTCGCCCAGCCGTTCCAGATAGAGCGTGCCCATATCAGGATAAAACCGCTCCACTTCCGGGCTGCTCATCACCAGCAGGCCGAAATTGCGCTGTTTTTTCAAGGGAATAATGGCGAACGATTGCAGGTATTCGGCATCCTTGCCGAACCATTGCCGGATCTCGTCGGCAGCCTGCGGGCCACAGTAAGGCTGCGTCATGCCCATCGCGAGAATGCGCACCTGCTCGCTGACCGGATCGGCAACCGGGGCAGGCAGCTGCAGATCGGGCGCATCGAGCTGCCACAAGCGCAGTGCGACATGCGGAATCGAAAAATCCTCGCATAGATGATATTGCAACCCATGCAGCGTTTCGGCGAAGGTATCGGACCCGAGCAGCGCAACCGCCAAGCGATGCATTTTGTCGCCGATGATGTCGTTGCGCTCGCCGATATCGATCAGCTCCTGCAAGCGGTCCTGCAGCAAACTGTTCTTGTCCCGCAGCATTACCACCTGCCGCTCATTGATCGAAATCGCCCGGCCTTCATACGGATGCGGCAGACGGATCGACTCCATCAAATCGGCATGTTCTTCGAAAAAACGCGGATGCGCCCGCAAATATTGAACGACTTCCTCAGGTGTGGTCATGGTATGAATTCAGGGTAAATGCAGGGCTGTCAGAACCCGTTATCATACCACGGGCGCCGATAACCTTGTCGAATGCGCGCAGACTGCGATGAATTGATTAAATGAGAAGAGAACCACGAATGGACACGAATGCACACGAATGATTTATTGGTGGTGCTGTCATCGCTTGAATTTTTAAGGTATGGCGAGGCGGGTGATCAATTGCCAGCCGGGTCTCAAGAGGAATATTGGCGAAGCAATTTTAAATATTAGTGTGCATTCGTGTCCATTCGTGGTTCCAATCAAACCGGATAGGATTGCCGATGGATATCAATCAGTGTGGATTGTTGTTGAAGGAGGAGGTTTATCAGGTTGTTGGCTGTGCGTTCGAGGTGCAGAACACGCTTGGCCATGGATTGCTGGAGAAATCCTATGAGAATGCGCTTGTGGTCGAGTGCGGTTTGAGGGGGATTCCAGTCAGCCAGCAAAGAAGAATCGATGTCTATTACAAGCAAGTGAAGGTGGGTGACTCAACTTTAGACATCCAACCCCCATCCTTGCGTCACCCGAACGGCGACACAAGGATGGGTAAAACTAACGAAATTGATGCTACTTGCTGCTGACGGTGCTGCTACACCCGCAATCTCGGATCGCCGCGTTGTTTGGGGAAGGTGAATATTGAGGACTTCTGGTTTAAACCATCCCTGAAAGCAAGTCCGGTAAATTCCATGCGTAGCCACTGCGCCACCAGACTCAATAGCTGAACCAGTGTCCACGCCGTCGAGCGAATCTGCATCCACAGCTCCAGCACAGTGCGTTTCTGCTGCCACAAGTTGTTCACGCCCCCCCATCGTTTCAGGTTGTGAAACAAAGGCTCGATACCCCAGCGGCGTGCATACAGATGCAGTATCTCCTCGGCACCTAAATCTGTTTCGGTCGCCAGCAGCAAACGCGCTTTTGACCAGTGCTGCTTGTCCACATCGTAAAACTCGCACCACACCGCGCGTACCAGTGTTCCTCTGAGGAATCGTGCTAATGCCACTACGGTGCGCAGACGAACCAGCTGCTCCTTGCCATACAGTGCCAGTTTGATTTCGGTTGCCGGAAGATTCCGGATTGTATCGGGCGTCATTTTGATCCCGTAAATTCTGGGACGCCCGCGCCCAGGTTTGGCTGCTACGCTTGGCGGCAAGAACAATGCGGTATCGCACCGTGCTTGTCCAATGATGGGTATTTTTCGCGACAGCAGTGGCAATATCAGCCGCGCTCGCATGAACCAGGCATCGAACAGCAGCCGGACATGCTTGTTCATCATCACGGGCGCCAGACTGCGCACCAACGCCAGCGCGATAGTCAGTTTGTTGCGATTGCCAGTGGCAGGGACAGAACGAGACACGATTGGTAACACGTATTTCCTGCCCGCACTGCCCAATACACTGACGCCTAACGTGACCCAGCATTGTGCCAGCAGAAACTGCGGTCGGTTGCGCTTTCTGGCGTGATCGTGCCGAATGGTACTGCCCGGTGCCTTCTCGGATTGGCGTGGAATTAATGTGTCGTCGATGACCATATTGAGCGTTTCCATTGGCAAGGCATCGATGACCATCTCGAATAAGGCGCGCGCCAGTCGTAGCGTTCGAACACTGCCGCGTTCCATAAGTTTGTAGTAAGCAGTCCAGTGACAGCCTCTGGTAATAGCGCTGATTGCGCGTGTTACCCAGCCTTCCGGAGAAATCAGGCAACCACACAATAATTCGACGAAAGTGGCGCGAGAACGCATGGGTACAGCGGTGAGTAAATGAGTAATCCAGCCTGACAGGAAAAGCCGAACAGTTTGAGCATAGGACATCGGGCACCAAATGAGGAGTTAAAACTCCTTCATTGGTCGACGCCCTGCAGTCGCGAAAAACCCGCGTCTGCAGGGCGTCGACCGCGCGAATTTTTCCTTCTGTCAAGTGATTTTTGCTCATTTTCGAATATTTTTTACGTCTCGTATCGCTGCTTCGATTCTGCCCTAAGGGCCGATTTCTCTGGTGCTGAATGTCTAAACTTGAGGGTGGGTGATTACATGCCGGATTTGATCGTGTTCGATAAAATCATCGTCGAAACCAAAACAATCGACCGCATCGGCAACCATGAACGCGGCCAGGTCATCAACTACCTGAGAATCTCCGGGCTGCAAGTCGGCATCGTGCTGAATTTCAAACACGCAAAACTGGAATGGGAGCGAGTGGCTGTGTGAGGGTTGTATTGGAATCACAAATGGACATGAATACACACGAATTTTTATTGATAACGGTTACAACGCTTGATTTTTTCCACGCAACAGGTAAAAAATCGATGGCTGATCGAATCTAATAGGAAAGGCAACCGAAAGGGTTTTTCTATTCGTGCGCATTCGTGTCCATTCGTGGTTAGAAAAAAAAATTCCAATGCTTATAACCATTTGCAGAGTCTGCCGCGAATGGATGGCTAAATAAATTATTAAACCGGCCGTAGAGTATTTGTTGCTAAAACGCAACAATCAGCGACTACAATCAAAGATTGCCTTGCATGTGGATTTTTTTTTGGGCAGAATCGCTACAACTTGTCAGAAGGTGCGTTTTCTGATAGCAAAGAGTAGGGTATGGACAAGCCTTCCCGTGTGTTGTGATATTTGTCATTGTCATGAAACATGCAATATGGCAAACTGGGATACTGAAAGCGCCTTGTTTCGCGGTTCGCAAAGGATCTTCTGTCTTATATACTATTGCTGGTTGCTGCACGGTTCCGGCTTTGTCGCTGCACACGTTTTTTTAACTTTATTTTGAAAAGGAAGCTCTGATTATGGCTATTTCTCAAACAGAACGAGATCAAGTTCTCAAGATTGTGGCAGGCTTGTTCAATGGCGCACCGGGTGGCGCCATTCTGAACGACTTGGCGCAAGCGGTCGAAGCCGGCGTCAGCATGGCGCAGCTGGCCGACATTCTGGCGAACACCAACCAATTTAAACAAGACATTATCGGCGGCAAGGTCACCACCGCCCAGCAAGTCAGCGTACTGATGAACAATTTCGGCCTGACCCCGGATGGTGAAGCAGGCAGCCCCGCCACCCTGGCGGCAGAATTCTTCACCGCCCGCATCGAGGGCGGCGCCGGTTTTGGCGCGATCGTGCTGGAAGCCGTGAACTTCCTGGACAATACCACCAACGAAGCTTTCGCGCCTTATTCGGCTCTGTTGAACAACAAGGCACTGGTTGCCGCACTGCACGCTGAATCCAACAACATCAGCGGCGTTGCTGATGCCCGGGCAATTCTGGCCGGCGTGACCGCAGCTTTCCCAACCAACGCCGAAGAAGCAGCTCAATATCTGGAAGACATTGGCAGCGGCACCAATCCTGGCCAGACTTTCACGCTTACGCTCAATGAAGACAATATCACTGGCACGGCGGGTAATGATGTATTTAACGCACCAATTGTCGATAACAACAATACATTGCAAAGTTTTGACGTATTGAACGGTGGCGCAGGCAACGACACGTTGAATGCCACGTTGAATGGCGGCACTGTTGCGCCAACCATCAACGATATCGAAGTATTCAATATACGGGCAGTATCAAGTTCAACACTGAATTTGGCTGATGTTTCGGGTGCTCAGCAAATCTGGAACAGCCAGTCTACTGCAGGCACAACTCTGGAATATGAAGAAGCACCGATTGCCGCGACCTTCGGTGTCCGCAATACGACATCGGTGACGCATATTGAATCATTTGACGATGTGTCGGGTGATGAAGATGTGTTGAATCTGGTCGTTACGGGCGCGGGTAGTGCTGGAACTGCAGCCGAAGTGACTTCGAATGATGCAACTGATATCGAGGGTCTGAATGTAACTGCCTCAGGTACCAACTATGTCGATCTGTCTGATTTCGACGCAATCGAAACACTGACTTTGGCAACCAGCGGCTCCCTGGAGCTGGAAGTGAATGGTACTGCCTTGACCGACGTTACGATCACCGGTTCCGGTGATCTCGAACTGACGGACGGAGGTAATTTTGCAGCAGTTGAAAATGTGGCCGCTACCGGATTTTCGGGCGATTTGACACTTGATGTTAGTGCTGCCGTCAACCTGGCCAGTGTGGCAACAGGATCTGGCGACGATGACATTACTATCGATGGTACTTTGCTTGTTGCTACGGGCGAATTGGATATCGATTTGGGTGACGGCGAAAATACACTGCGTTTGACAGGTATAGTAGGTGATGGAGAATTGGCTGATCTGGTTTTCGCAGGTGATGACCTCTCTGTCGCCGGCGTATCGACCCTGTCCTTTGTCGATGGTTTGACTCTCGCTGCAGGTGCGACGCTGGATCTTGATGGGGTTTCTCCGTCAGGTATCGCGTTCGAGGGGATAGTGGATATCGATAGCAATACGCTTTTGTTTGACAATACTGCCGCCGAGTTGGATTTGACTTTTGAAGATGCTCTGGATGATACAAATGGATCGGGGGTAGTAGATTTCGGCGATGCAGCTGAAACCGTAGTAATCAATGCTGCGGGTGTGGTTGGTGCTGCAAATGTCGTTACATTCACTGGCGAGGCGCTCGCTACGTTGACCATCAACCTTGAAGATAATGCTGATTTCGTGATTGATGGACAGGAAGCTTTGCAAACTGTAGCAATTGATGCTGCCGGCAACGCTAGTACTGTTGAAGCTTCAATAACCGGCGATGCTGCTGAAGAGTTTTCGCTGACAACGTTGACTTTGACCGACTCTTCCGAAGACGGTGATGCAACAATCGATGTCACGCTGACAGATACAGTGGATCTGAACAGCATCACGTTGTCGGGCGGCGAAGCGAGTGACTTTGTAATCGATGCTGCAGCAGCCGATTTTCAGGGCGCTGTAACCCTCAACATCGGCAACTTTGGTGTGGACGAGGATGGCAATGCAACCGGTAGTCTGACCTATACTGCTGATACAACTAATAACTTGCGTGAAGTGTTCAAGTTTACCGGCGACAATTTTGGTGATATCAACATTACAGATTTCCGTGCTGGTGTGGGTGGCAATGCTGACCGTCTCGACTTCAGCGCCTTTGAAGGTGTAACGGGCCTTGACGATCTGAATCTCGCATTTGACGGCGTTGATACAACGACCATTACTTCTGATGCGTTTGCAGGAACCATTACTATCGTTGAAATTGGTGGCGTTGATCTCTCGACCGATGCATTCAATTTCGTGTTTTAATTTTGTACCCTCGCTTGAGGGCTAAACGGAATGAATCAAAGGGGGCTGCGGCCCCCTTTGTCTTTTTGCAATTCAAGGAGTTGAAACCGATGTTCAAGAATAATCTGCTGCTCAAGGCCGCCGAGCATGGCACGCTGCGGGTCGCCGACACGACCGACTGGCGCTTCGCTGCCGGGGAAATGCTGCTGCCGGTGGTCTATAGCGAAATGGCCGATGTCGCGCGTGAATACCCGTTGCTTTTTCTGCGCGGCAAGCCGCTGGTCTATGCGCTGACGGGGATCGAGCAGGGCATCAACGCCTATGTCGGCAGTGACGGGCGCTGGCTGGCCACCTATGTGCCCGCCCGCCTGCGCAGCTACCCGTTCGCGCTGACGCATATGCCTGATAAACCAGGGGAATTCGCGATTGTGCTCGATGCCGATGCGCCGCAACTGATGCAGCCCGGTGGCCATATCCTGTTCGAAAACAGCCAGCCGAGCCCATATCTGCAGCAACGCATGGCTTTGCTCAAAGCCATGCAGCAGGCCGAACCGGTCACCCAGGCCATGGTGAAAGTCATCCAGGAAGCCGATATTCTGATCGAACGCAATATCCGCATCAACCGCCCCGATGGGCAAACCAGCCAACTGACCGGCCTGCTGGTGGTCGATGAAACCAAACTCAACCAGATGCCGCACGAAGCCTTCGCCCGCCTGCGCGACAAGGGCGTGCTCCCGCTGATCTACGCCCATTTACTGAGCATGGCCAATTTGCGCCAGGGCGTGCTGGCCGGCAAATACCCGCAACTGGCCGCCAAAAAACAGGCCGACATCAACGACCTGCTGCAGACCGAAACCATACGCTTCAACTGATCCTCCTTCGTCTCCCGGCGGTAATGATCACAGGGGGCAAAATTATTCATGCCTGTTTTTTCCTGGGGGCTTTCAGAAGCTCCCTGGACATTGTCGCAAACCCTGCCGGGTTAACCACGAATGGACACAAATGCACACGAATTTTTATTGATAAGGCTAAAACGAAAAAGGGGACGCTACCCTTTTACCTTAGAAAACAAAAGAGATAAAGGAATTATAGAAATGAGTCCGGGTTTGTTGGCGATTATCGGAATTGCCGTGTTGACGGCAGCGCTGTTGCTCTTCGCAGTTTATAAATTATCGGAAGAATAATCTGGTAAGTCTGAAGAGGAGGGGTCAGATCTGGCATGAATGTATAGCTGATCAGCCAAAAGGATGGTAGGTTGGGGTGAGCTTGTGAATCCCAATACGAATGCAAACCACGAATGGACACGAATGCACACGAATTTTTATTGATAAGGCTGACTTTATTTGATGTATGGCATGCAGCGGGGTAAATGATCGATATCTGAGCTGGCGGCAGATGTAATACAACTACAGTGGTTTTTAATATTCGTGTAGATTGGTGTTCATTCGTGGTTCCAAGAAATTGCAAGAACTGCAGAGGAGTCAGATCTTGTGTTGATTCCCGGCCAGGGCTATGGCGCTGATTATCTGGAAATTGATCCAATTTATTAAAGGGTGTAGTCTGCTATGGGTAGGCTGGATAGAATAAAAGCCGAAATTTCATTTCATGAAAAAATGTTTTTCACTGCAATAGCCATGATACTAGGCTTATTGGGATGGGCTGCTAACAACTATCGCTCAACAGATGCCGTAGTGCTGTTTCTGGCGACGACTGGATTGATCGGCGCGGCCGGTTTTGGTGTCTGGAACTATAAAAAGGTTAAGCAATTACTGGAGAAGCTCGAAAATGCTGAATAGTATCCTGATGGCAATAATGGGAGGCGTTTTTATAATTTTTATCTATTATCTTGCATATGATGCGTGGAAAGATTACTCCAAAAAAGATAAGTGACGCTAAAATTTTGCAGGGTCGTAGGCTGGGGTGAGCTTGTGAATCTCAATGCGAATGCAAACCACGAATGGACACGAATGCACACGAATTTTTATTGATAAGGCTGACTTTATTTGATGTATGGCATGCAGCGGGGTAAATGATTGCTGTTTGACCTGACGGACAAAAGGGGACGCTACCCTTTTACTCGTCCCCTTTTACCTTTCGATGCGGCGCTCGCCCAGAAGATGTCCGACCGGGCGGTGCGGGTGATTCAGGCGACGGAAGCCGGTGAGCTGCTGCCATGCGGCACAGCCTCCGCCAGCCACTTCGAGTGTAAGTTCTGCTCCTACGTGCAACGCTGCTGGGGAGGTGTGTGATGAGCACACCTATCCAGTTTCATTGCAGCGCAGCGAGCGCGGCCTCCGGGGCTTTGTCCAGCACCTTGAGCAGGGCTTTCGCCGCGCCCGTTGGGCTGCGCTTGCCCTGTTCCCAGTTGCGGATGGTTTCCAACGGCACATCGATCCGTTCAGAGAACTCCGCTTGGCTCAACCCTAGGCGCTTGCGAACTCGACGTGCGAATTTGGCTGCGTCCTGCATGGCCTCTGCCTCGTCGGCAGCGGCTTGCTTGGCGATGTCTGCCTCCGTCGTGGCATCCACGCGAGCAGGGTCGATGCGTCCTGTGGCCAACGAGGCCGGGACGGCGGGATCAATCGTCATGCGTACTGTCTTCATAGTGCTTGACCTCTCGTTGGTTGGCTTTTCGTGCCGAAATGATGCGGATGACGTCATGCCTGGGCGTGTAGACCACCACAAACAGGCGCTCTTCGATCTTGCCTATCAGTCGGTAGCGATCTTCGCCATAGCTGTGACGGGTATCCGCCTGGACCATACGGTCCGGGTCAAAGAAGGCTCTGGCGGCATAAGCGAAATCGAACCCGCGCTCGGCAAAGCACGCGTCGCTCTTGGCTTCATCCCATTCGAAATTCATGGTGCCATTGTAGTTCATTGGCCTACTTTCTTCAAGTTGGGAGGTGTGCGATGAGCACAGCTTCCAAGCGCGCCAGCGCACGCAAGACCTGCCGCACCGAGTGGGTGGAACGCTGGTCACCACCCAAACCCATGGTCGGGCTGCAGGCCATCGAGAAGGTGTTGAACCGTCACACTTTCCTCGTGTGCCCGGAGTCCTGCAAAAGGTGCAAAAGGGGACGCTACCCTTTTACCTCTTTTACCTAGTTCATCGACTGCGTCACCAACCTGATGAAACAGTTCGGCAGCGCAGTGGGCGCACCTGACCGAGTTGTGCGCGGCACGGCAGGTGAAGTGCCTGCGCGGTGTGGGGGCGGCAAGGCGGGCGTTTGAGGGCAGGGCGGCTTGAACGGT
>NZ_JBEUDO010000003.1:0-107959 GCF_050584665.1 Nitrosomonas sp. ANs5 | reverse complement strand
GGGCGGAAACAGATAAGCAAGTCCTAATGGCAATCAAAACCAGTCCTTTACTCTACCTTTTATACTTTGTTGATTAAAAATTAGACACGACAACTATTCTGACACAGGGGGATTTCCAAGCAGCTTCTAAGGAAGAATTTGTCGAAACCATGCAGCAGCATGTGCGACATGATAACAATATCAGTGAAATTTTACGCGTACTGCGAAGAGCAAATGCCAAGCCGCTTTCATATTATTCATCATTCAATGATAGAAATGCAGGGATTGCAGCAGCCTATCAAACAGGCGACTATACAATGAAAGCGATAGCGGATGAATTCGGGCTGCATTATGCGACTGTCAGCCGCATTGTGAAAATATCTCGGATATGATATTTCACATCAAGACCTGACCCCATTTTTATAAGGAGGTTGTATGCGTTCACAAGATTGTCATCATGAACACAAGCCAGGCGAGCGTCCGGCGCAATCTGCATCCGCTGTGGGTGCAGACGGGATCTACACCTGTCCGATGCATCCCGAGGTCCGGCAGAAAGGCCCTGGAGATTGTCCGATTTGCGGCATGGCGCTGGAAGCGGAAGCGATCACCGGAGAAGAGGGTGAAAATCCCGAGTTGACCGATATGCGCAAAAGGTTCTGGATCGGCCTGATATTGACGCTGCCTGTTTTTGTTCTGGAAATGGGCGCGCATGTGACCGACATGCACCGTTACGTGAGCGCGCCCTTGTCCGGCTGGATCCAGCTGGTGCTGGCGACGCCCGTGGTGCTGTGGGCGGGGCGTCCTTTTTTCACGCGCGGCTGGATCTCTTTGACAACGCGCAAATTGAACATGTTTACCCTGATCGCCATGGGGATAGGCGTGGCTTGGTTGTACAGCATGGTGGCGGTATTGGCGCCGGGTGTTTTTCCCGACGCTTTCCGGCAGGCGGATGGTACGGTAGCGGTCTATTTCGAAGCGGCAGCCGTCATCACGGTGCTGGTTTTGTTGGGCCAGGTGCTGGAACTCAAGGCGCGCGAGCGGACAGGGGGCGCGATTCGGGCATTGCTGGATCTGGCGCCCAAGACAGCCCGCCGGGCGGGGGATGAGGGAGAGGAAGAGGATGTGCCGCTGGCGCAGATTCAGGTGGGTGATTTATTGCGCGTGCGGCCGGGTGAAAAAATACCCCTGGATGGCGCCGTGAAGACAGGGCGCAGTGCCGTGGATGAATCGATGGTGACGGGTGAATCCATGCCAGTGAAGAAAATGCCGGACAGCCAGGTGATCGGCGGCACGATCAATCAAACCGGCAGTTTCGTGATGCGTGCCGAGCGCGTGGGCAAGGATACGATGCTCTCACAAATCGTGCAGATGGTTGCCGAAGCGCAGCGCAGCCGTGCTCCGATCCAGCGCCTGGCCGACCATGTTTCCGGTTGGTTCGTGCCGGTGGTGATAGGTATCGCGTTGCTGGCTTTTGTCATTTGGTCGCTGGTCGGTCCTGAGCCTGTCTTCAGTCATGCCTTGATTGCCGCAGTCAGTGTTTTGATTATCGCATGTCCTTGCGCGCTGGGGCTGGCCACACCCATGTCGATCATGGTGGGTGTCGGCAAGGGTGCGCAAGCAGGCGTGCTCATCAAGAATGCCGAAGCGCTGGAGCGTATGGAGAAAGTCGATACATTGGTGATCGACAAGACCGGCACCTTGACCGAAGGCAGACCCACCGTGACCCAAGTCGTAGTCACAGAGGATATGACTGAAGACAACTTGCTGGCACTTGCCGCGTCTCTGGAGCAGCAGAGCGAGCATCCGCTCGCGCACGCCATTGTCACGGCTGCGAGGGAGCGGTCGCTCGATCTGGCCACTGCAGAGGAATTCGATTCGCCAACCGGCAAGGGCGTGATCGGAAAAGTCGGGGATCAGGCGGTTGCACTCGGCAATGCCATGCTGATGGCAGAACTGGCCATCGATGTTGCCTCACTTGCGGAGCAGGCCGATGGGCTGCGTGCGGACGGTGCAACGGTCATCTATATGGCCGTGAATGGCCGTCCTGCCGGGCTACTGGCAATTTCCGATCCGGTCAAGGCAACGACTGCGGCCGCAATCGAAGCATTGCAGCAACAGGGTATCCATGTCGTGATGCTGACGGGGGATAACCGCCGCACTGCCGAGGCGGTTGCCAAGAAACTGGGGATTGATGCAGTCGAATCGGAGATTCTGCCCGAAGACAAAGGGAAAATTGTCGAGAAGCTGCGTGCATCAGGACGGGTGGTCGCCATGGCCGGCGACGGTACCAACGATGCACCGGCCCTGGCGGCAGCCGATGTCGGGATTGCCATGGGAACCGGTACCGATGTCGCGATGGAGAGCGCGGGCATCACGCTCCTCAAGGGAGACCTGACTGGCATTGTGCGCGCCCGCAAGTTGTCGATAGCCACCATGCGCAATATTCGCCAGAACCTATTTTTCGCGTTTGTTTACAATGCTGCCGGTGTGCCGATCGCGGCGGGCGTGCTCTATCCGTTCTATGGTCTTTTGTTGTCGCCCATTTTTGCAGCTGCTGCGATGTCGCTCTCTTCAGTCAGCGTGATTGGGAATGCGCTGAGATTGCGCTTCACTTTACTGCAGTGACTGGTCCGGGCGGGCTCGTTACGAGGACAAAGGTCCTGCCTGCCTGATTTTGAGTGTATCAATAAAGCGTTTGCGGAGTGCGGGAATTTGCTTGCTATGCGTGATCAGGACTACTTCGTCATCGTTCCTGAGTTTCGTTTCTGCATCGGGCAGTATGAAGTCTCCGTTACGGTAGATGCACATCAGGCGCGCATTGTCTGGTAGCGCCAGGGCTGAAACTGGCCCTGCCAGGCTTTCGTTAATGACGAAGGAGAGCACTCTGGCTTCGCCTTTAATGATCGATGATAATTCAAGAAGGTTCTGGCCTTCCGCTATGTCGGCGAGAAAGCTGCCGATTGTGCGTGCTGGCACGATGATGTTGTCCAGCCCCAGCTCGATGGCGACATGTTCAAACTCCGGATCCTCGAGTTTAGTAATGACTCTGGGGAAGCCGAGCGAATGGGCGACCAGACTCGCCAGAATGTTTGCTTGATCGTTGGCAGTCATGCAGTAGACGAGACGGGTGGTTTTTGCATCCACTTCACGCAGAATGTCCGGCCGTGTTCCATCGCCGAGTATAAAGCCGCAGTCCAGCTGGTCGGCCAGCTCATCGATACGGTCTTTATTTTTTTCTATGATCACCACGTCATAGCCACGATGGATAAGCTGCCTGACCGCCATGACAGAGGTTGCGCTGGCACCGATAAAGACCAGTTTCATCAAATTTTCCTTGTTTTGATCCAGGTTGCGGGATAGAGGAGTATCAACAATGCAATAATTTCAAGCCGTCCAAGCAGCATATCCATGCAAAGTATGATCTTGAGCCAGCCGGACAATTCTGGCTGTGTGATCCCGCTGGACAGTCCAACCGTGCAGATGGCGGATACCACTTCAAACAACGCCTTCAATGTATCATGGCCTGCGGCGACAAAGGCAAGCCAGGAGCAGAATATCACGGCGATGAACAGTAGAATCAGTGCTAGCGCACGATTGACATCATCATGATCGAGATACTCCCTGCCCAGATTTTGTGGAATAACGGCATGGGGCGCAATGGTGATGCGTTGCATGATCAGCCGGATCAAATGGGCAAAAGTGACCAGCCGCAGTAATTTGATGCCGCCAGCGGTCGAGCCCAGAGAACCGCCGACAAACATGGTGAAAATCAATATTAGCAACATGTCATGGCTCAGTCCGGTCAGGGGTAGGGTAGCGAAACCGGCTGTGCTTTGCGCGGAAATGGCTAATAGCGGAGCATGCCACAATGCTTCGGACCAGGGGAGATTCTGTTGCCAGATGAACATGCCGCCCAGTACCAGGCTGATAATGAGGCTCAGAATCAGTAAAGCGCGCAGCTGAATATCTTGAATGAAAGCTTTCCAGTCGCGTCGCTGGAGACGCTGATACAAAAGTATAGGCAGTGCGCTAAACAAGCATGCCGTGATGACAGTGAGCGCTGCGAGTTTGTTCTCAAAGCCAGCCAGGCTATTGTTATAGCCGGAAAAACCACCGGTCGAGACGGCCGCAAACGCGTGCGTGATGGCGATGAATATATCGCCCTGCGCAGCCCATATCAGCACAGCAACCAGTGCAGTCAGGATCAGATAGATCTTCAAAATTGTGCGTGCATAGGACCGGGTGGAACTGGCCAGATCTTCACTTTCATCCAGATGAATCAGGCGTTTTGCGGCAATACCGGGGCGGACAAGCAGTGCCACCGTCAGCACGACAATCCCGAGTCCGCCTATCCATTGCATGTAAGCGCGCGCGAAAATAAAGGTGGGCGGCATGGACTCCACATCCGCAATCGTGCTCAGACCAGTGGTTGTGACGGCCGAAATGGTTTCGAATAAGGCATCGATAAAGGTCAGCCCCGCGCCGCTGAACGCGATGGTCATGATGAGCGGCGCGGCGATGAAAATGAGACTGGTAACGACCAAACCTTCATTCGCCTGAATGTCTGCCGGCGCATCCAGTCGGGATAACAGCGCGCCACCCAGAAAAAGCATCAATTCTATGAGCAGATAGCGCAAAGTGCTGTCGAAGTCGCTGAAGTAGAGAGAGACCAGGCAGGGTACAAGTGTCAGGCAGCCCAGTACGACCAGTAATTGGCCGCTATATTTGGCAATGACATCGATTCTGGCTACTTTTTGTAACGGCGCAAGTTTGTGATTGAGAAACATGAGTCAGCTCCCTGCCGGGGTTTATCCTCAAGAAAGGCGCAAATTTTCATCCTGCCATCAGTATGCGATAAAATGAATTGGCCGACCCGGAAATAAGCAGCGTGATATGCTTTTCAAGCAGTTTGCCCATAAAGGAAGGAGCACGAACCCGCCATGAAGACCCCCCGCCTGCTGATGCAGTACCAGCAAGATTTGCCTGCCGACTTGTTGCCATTGGTGGAGCAGGTGACCGATTTGGCAACGGATTTGCGCTGGACCTGGAGTCATGCCGGTGATGTGGTATGGAAGGCGATGGATCCGCAGTTATGGGAGCTCAGCGAGAATCCATTTGTGGTTTTGCAGAACCTGTCGTATGAGCGGCTGGAAGAGTTGAATCGCAGCGCATCGTTCAAACAGCATCTTGATTTGCTGTCGGAGGCGCGCAGGCACTACTGCGAATGTCCTGGCTGGTTTGGGGAAGCGCATGCCGAGACCAAGCTCAAAGGCGTTGCCTATTTCAGCATGGAATTTGGGCTGGGCAAGGCCCTGCCACTGTACGCCGGTGGATTGGGTGTGCTGGCCGGAGATTATCTCAAAGCAGCCAGTGATTTGGCCGTGCCTGTCACTGCGATCGGTCTGCTCTATCAGGAAGGCTATTTCCGGCAAATGCTGGATGGCAATGGCTGGCAGCAGGAAATCTACACGTATAACGACTCCAACAGCCTGCCATTGCGTCCCGTGTTGACGCGTAATGGTACCTGGCTCTGTATTCCGATCGAGTTGCCCGGGCGTACCGTCCGCCTGCATGCCTGGGAGGCACGGGTGGGAAGGGTGAGCCTGTATTTGCTCGACAGCAACAACTTACTGAACAGCGCGCTTGACCGCGGCATTACCGGCAAGCTATACGGGGGGGGAGAAGAAATCCGCCTGGTACAGGAAATTGTGCTGGGAATTGGCGGGTGGCGCTTGATCGAAGCCCTGGGGCTGGAAATCGATGTTTGCCATTTAAACGAGGGGCATGCCGCTTTCGTGACGCTTGAACGTGCCCGTTGCTATATGGAAAAGAAGCGGGTGGATTTCTGGGAAGCACTGTGGGCGACCCGGCCGGGCAATGTATTTACCACTCATACGCCGGTGGCAGCCGGTTTCGATACCTTCCCGCGCGAGCTGCTGGCCAAGTATGGTCTGGTCTATGCCGGGAATCTGGGGGTGGCGCCCGAGGATCTGGTGGCACTGGGCCGCAGCAATGCGAAAAACGGTGATGAGTTTTTCAACATGGCCTATCTGGCGGCTCGGACCTGCGGCATGATGAACGGTGTCAGCCGCCTGCATGGCCAGGTCAGTCAGGGCATATTTCAGGACCTGTATCCCCACTGGCCCCAATGCCAGGTGCCGGTGAGTTATGTGACCAATGGCGTGCATGTGCCATCATGGGATTCTCCGTGGGCAGATGATATCTGGACGGAGACTTGCGGCAAGGGCCGCTGGCTCGGTAACGAGGAAACGCTGGCCGCCGCAATCGAGGCGCTGGACGATACGGCGCTGTGGACCTTGTGTGGTCAGGAGCGTGCCGATCTGGTACGCCACGCCCGGCAACGCTTGCGCTTGCAGCTGGGTCAGGGGGGGGCGCAGATGCATCTCATTGACCAGGTTGACCGGATTTTAGATCCCAACGTTTTGACACTTGGATTTGCGCGCCGCTTCACTGCCTACAAACGTCCTAACTTGTTGCTGCGTGATCCTGACAGATTGATCAGACTGTTGATGCATTCAGAACGGCCAGTACAGCTGGTTGTCGCGGGCAAGGCCCATCCTGCCGACAAGGAGGGCAAGCGTTTCATTCAGGCCTGGGCGCAGTTTGCCGCTCAGCCAGCGGTGCGCCAGCATGTTGTTTTCCTTGAGGACTATGACATTGCCTTGGCGCAGGAGCTGGTGCAGGGGGTGGATGTGTGGATCAACACGCCGCGCCGGCCCTGGGAAGCGAGCGGCACCAGTGGCATGAAAGTACTGGTTAACGGGGGGCTGAATCTTTCCGAGCTGGATGGCTGGTGGGCGGAAGCCTATACCCCGGAAGTGGGCTGGGCGCTGGGTGATGGCCAGGAGCATACCGAACCCGAGTGGGATAGCGTGGAAGCAGAGCAGCTGTATCGCCTGCTGGAAGAAGAGATCGTGCCGATGTTCTACAATCGTGATGCCACTGGCATTCCCCGAGCTTGGGTTGCCCGTATGCGAGCCAGTATGGCGGGCCTTACTCCTCAGTTCAGCAGTAATCGGATGGTGCGTGAATATGTCGAGAAGCTGTATTTTCCTGCGGCAAACGCTTTTCAGCAACGGTCTGGCGAGGGCAGCGAAGTTGCGCAGACGTTGCGTTTGTGGGACGAGCAGTTGAGGTGCAATTGGCATGAGATCCATTGGGGCAATCTGAGCGTATCCCACGAACGGGGCGGCTGGGTCTTTGAGGTGCAGATCTACTTGGGGGAAATGTTGCCCGATGCCATACAAGTCCAGCTTTACGCTGATCCGGCCGGGATGCAAGCGCTTGTCTGTGAGGTGATGACACGTCATGCCAGTATCCCAGGCGCTTTGCATGGATATCTTTACCGTTGCCAGGTGCGCACGACGCGCCCTTACACGGATTTCACGCCGCGCTGTGTGGCGTTTCATCCCGCTGCGTCCATTCCGACCGAGAACAACTTGATTCAATGGTGGTCGGGAACGGCAAACTTGCTTGCAGCCGCCCAATGAGGCTGAGAGGCCGTTATTAGCTTGCCTGCTGGTCGTAGACGCGCAGCACTGCCCGGGTAGACTGAGGAAGGGTGTCCCAGGCCTGCCGGACTTGCGCATGCAGACGATCGTGTGCCCGCTTGTTGCCGGGAGCCAAATAAGTGGAATGGCGCGTGGTGTAGTGAATCATCAACACTCTGCGCTCGATACCGGCTTGCATCCTCGAGCCGTGGTGATAACACCTGGCGGTATCGGTCAGGAACATATCGCCGCTGTTGCCCGTCAGTGATAAAAAATGGGGGCAGAAGGGTTCAAACAGGGCCTCGTCTCTGACTTTTTCAGAAGAGACAGGGCCAAGCTTTTCGGCAACCTGGTCAGAGTATCTGGTTGGCAGAATGATGGTGGGTCCGTTGGCTGGCGTGATTTCGGAGCACAGCAGCCAGAGCTTGAGTGTCGTGATGTCCTCTCTGTCGATATGCCATAGCTGACTGCCTTTCAGTTTGTTTGTATTCGATATGGGAGGCGGTGAGTACATAGCCGTGATGTTCCAGAGAACCGGGCAGCTTCCGAAATAACGGGCCACTGCACCGAGTATGTAAGGCGCGGTTGCAAGCTGAAAACAAGGGTTGTCTGGTGCATAGTCCTTCAATGAAGATGTTTCCGCCAAGTATGGCTTGGTATTCATCTGCATGCCGGCACCCGCGATGAAGTGTTCGATACGGGCATGCGTGTCGGCAATGCAGGCCGGTGCCGGCTGATCCTGTATGTCGAGGCGTGCCGCGCCCATTTGCGGGTCAACCGTAAGCGTCGTGGGGCAGGCGTCCAACAGTTGTGCGTGGTATTCGCGTTCCTGTTGTTGTGCTTCGGCAGGCAGGCTGGCCGCTATTTTTTCAACCAACTGCGCCCTGTGTGCGCGTGGCAGAATATTGTTGTTGCCAAGATAACGGTGCAGCTTGATATGACGGGGTGCATTGATATACCGGACATCAGAGATGTTCCTGGCCCAATTGGCGATTTTCCGGGCTTTAATTTTGGCACGGTCTTTGAATATTGCGAGGTCCACGATGCGCTCCCAGCCGCGAGTGATGGAAAAAGGCTACGCTTTTTTAAGTGGGGTGACTGTACTGAAAGCATCTGTGGTTGTCAAACCAGACGAGACCGGGATAGGAGATGGTCTCATCGTCCAGGCGTTGTAACGCTGTCATGTGGTTGAATGGTTGGAAATGCGACGCATGGCCGAAATTCAGAAATGGGAAGGAATGCGGGGCAGCCTGTGCGTGCGCAATACGTGCGGCTTTGCCCTGAAGCTGAAAGGCGTTCAGAGGCATGGTTCGTATTGTGCTGATGGGCTGACCTGAAACCAGTATTTACGAACTGCTTCCTACCATGATCATGGCGTATGGCAGGGATAGAATAGCGGTCCCAAAGCCACGTTTATTTGTATTTTGCGGCGGCCGGATGCATTCTATATTGCACAAGTGCCTTTCCAGGCACAATGCGATCCACACATACAGTTACCCAGGAGCGTGTTGGGCGTAGTAACCAGGATCCTGGGAATCTACTTGAGTTTGCTCGCCGATCTCGATGCTACGGTCAAGGAAGTGCTGGCCGATCCACAAGCATTCAAGGCGAGTCCGGCTGCCGCTTGTCAGCGGGGTAGCTGATTGGTTGTGCCGCGCCCCTGGGAGCGTCATCTATTCCAGGGGCGTTTCGTCATTCTCCCGGCATTTGAGCCAGCATATTCCGCAAACAGCTGTCCAATCCGGTGTTAAACCTGCCTTTTTATCTTGTTGTCTCGAACTAGAATATAACCAGGGGCAAGGACTTTTCTTTTTAAGACGGAACATTGCAGATGAATGAATCGGCAGGTGTGAATTTCATAAAGCAAGGCAAGGTGCTGCAACCTGATCGTGCATGGTCAGAAGCAGGCCAACTGTGGTTTTGGGGTTGAGTCAGTGCCATAACTATTCAGCCTGTTAATTGAGAAAAATTGAAATGCAATTGTTTTTTGATTACACGAGCATACGCAGAAAGCTGATCATGGTTTTTGTGGTTTCCCTGCTGTTGGTGCTCACGCTCATCAGTGCTGGAATTTTGCAGATGATCTGGGTGAAAAGAACACTCAATGCTGAATTTTATAATGCGATTTCAGAGATGCATTATTCGCTTACCCTGAAGGGCGTGCTGGAGCAAAGCCGGATTCAGCTGCTGACATTGCTGCTTGAACCGGATAACCGTAACCTGGCTCAGGAACACAAGGCGATCAAGCGTTCAACAGAGCATATCAACCACATACTGGGTGTTTTGCTGCGTGAAGATGGTGACAAAGCGCGGGAAATCCATGTGCAACGGGATGCGCTCAAGGCCATATGGGATCAATTTGTTCTGGCCCGGGACGAGGAAATCTTTCCCGCTTTGTTTAGAGGGGAAAACCACGCAGCGCTTGAATTGGTCATGGGAAAGCAGCGAGAAAGGTTCGAGACCTTTATGGCGCTGGCGGATGCGCTGGTCGAGAAGACCAGTCGAACAGCCGGGAATACCCAGACTTTTCTGGAAAATATGCTCCTGCAGACGATCACGTTGTATGTGATCATTTCCCTGCTCGGGCTGTCTCTGGCGACGATATTGGTTTATCGATTCACAAGAAATATTTTTTCAAGATTCAATATGATCGTTTCAAGGCTGGAGCGATTTAAAAGAGGGGAGAAACCTGCATGCTCCAGTCTTGTGGAGATCAGGAAAGATGAACTCGGCAATCTTGAAAGCATGCTCGAACATTTTCTAGTGGAGCTATATGAGCATCGAATAGAGCATGAGCGATTTCTGTTGTTGCTGCAGTCAGAAATGGTGGAAAACCGGAAGAAAAAAGATGCATTGAAAAAAAGTGAAGAAAAATACAGGGCTTTGGTGGAGACTACGACTGACTGGGTGTGGGAGGTCAATGCTGATCTGGTTTATTCCTACGCAAGTCCAAAGGTGGAGAATCTGCTTGGCTACAAACCGGAAGAAATCATTGGGAAATCCCCTTTTGCCTTGATGCCGCCTGAGGAAGCGGCAAGGATATCCAAAGATTTCGTCGAGATTATTGACAAGCGGTTGCCTATTTTCAATCTGGAAAACAGGAATTTGCACAAGGATGGCCATATCGTGGTTTTGGAATCGAGTTGCGTGCCGTTTTATGACTCCCATGGCGTTTTTCTGGGTTACCGAGGCATAGACCGGAATGTTACTGCAAGGAAAAAATCCGAAGCGGAGGCCGCGGCTATGCGGGAACAGCTTCTTCAATCCGAAAAAATGGCTTCTGTTGGGCTGCTCGCTGCCGGTGTTGCGCATGAGATCAATAATCCGGTTGGCTACATCAGCAGCAATCTGTATGCATTATCGGAAGATATCTCGAAAATCAGTGCCACTTGCCGGAGCAATAAAGCATCACTGCGTGCGCCAGAGCGTGGTGGCCAATATGCGGTCAAACAGGGTGAGACCGGGTGGATTCGTGATGTGGATGCGACCTTGCAGGAAATGGCGCAGGTCGTCAGTGAATGCAAGGATGGACTGGAGCGGATACAATCAATCGTAACGGGGCTTAAAGGCTTTTCGCATAGAGAAGCGGATGAGGCGAAAGTATACGATATCAACCAGTGTATCAAGGATGCGGTCAGACTTTCCTGGCACGAGGTGAAATATGGCGCCAGTCTTGAGAAGGTGCTGCAAACGCTGCCACGGGTCTTGTGTAAACCGCGACAGATTACCCAGGTCCTGGTGAATATGTTGCTCAATGCCGTTCAGGCGATGGAGCAGGGTCATATCAAAATCAAATCCTGGGCCAGCAGCGACCTCAAGGAAGTGTTTATCAGTATAGAAGATAATGGGCCTGGGATCAGCAAGGAGATACAAAGACGGATATTCGATCCTTTCTTTACCACTAAACCGGTTGGCCAGGGCACGGGCCTGGGTCTTTCAGTCGCTTATGGGATCGTTACCGAGCATGGCGGCAAGATTCAAGTGAAGAGCGCGCCGGGATGCGGAGCGGTTTTTGTGATCAGTTTGCCTGTAATGAATAATTTTGCCAGCACAGAGTAGGAGTGGTATGCACGAAACAATCATGATCGTTGACGACGAGCCTAACATTCTCAATGCCCTGGGACGCTTGTTTAGAAGAGAGGGGTTCAATGTCATCACCGCTGAAAGTGGGGAAGCCGGTCTTGAGTTGATAAGAAAAAATGAAGTGGCGGTGGTGATTTCGGATCAGCGGATGCCGGGAATCGATGGTGTGGAGTTTCTGCAGCGACTCATGGCCGTATCGCCGGATACCATCAGGTTCATGCTCACGGGTTACGCCGACATGAAATCGGTTCTGGAAGCGATCAATCGGGGAGAGGTGTACAGGTTCATTACCAAGCCCTGGGATGACGAAAAGCTCAAAGAGGTTGTCAGCGAAGCATTGGAAAAATATCGTGTAGCGGTGAGCAGCAAGAAGCTAGGTGACGCGATAAGGGGGCAATACTTGCGTATGCTCGAGCTGAATCAGCAGCTCGGCACTGAAATTGAGACCAAAACAAAATGTATCGAAGCAAATTTTTCGGTATTTGTCGAGCTCTGTGCCGATATGAGCATGTTGCATGACCGGTGTTCTGGCGAGCAAGCAAGGCGCGTGGCGGCGCTCGCCGAGAAGCTGGCGTTAAAACTTGGAGTTGGTGAGGCGGACGCAGAGACTATCCGGGCTGCGGCCTTGCTGCAGACTATCGGAAGGATGGCTGCTTCTGATGAAGGATATGTACAGGAAAATGAGGAAGTTTCCGTTAGTGCGCGCGTGCCGCATGGTGACCATGCCGCACTATCCCGAGCGCTGCTTGTGAAAATGGATGCGCTTAATCAGCAGGTGAGCGCAATCATGCGCAGTTATGCGGAGAGTTGTCAGCGTGATGAGTATTGTGATCTGCCGCAGGGGAAAACAGTCTCTTCGGGCGTAAAGATTATCGCGGTCTGCAAAGCGTACGATGGACTCAGGCACCGTTCTCGTCCATTCTCCCAATCTGAAGCGCTGGCGAGGATTGAAGCCGAGCGAGATAAAAAATATGACTCTGCCGTTATTGATGCTTTGGCTGAATGGGTGAGGGAGGAGGAATCCCTGCTTTGATCGGCTTGATTGCAATTGGCACGGCTGTTCGTGCAGTGTAACTGATGCCTACTTGTTCGTGGTGCCGCAGAGAGGAGTCGAACCTCCGACTTGCTGATTACGAATCAGCTACTCTACCAACTGAGTTACTGCGGCAACAGGCAATGCTGAAGTGGTCTTTATTGATTCGATAAACCCGGCGATTATAAAGCTTTATGGACATGTGAGCAAATGTTGCTGACAATGATGCTATTGAGTGCTGGTGATGATTTTTATAATTCTGATGGCCTGACTTGATCTGTCGCAGGCATATAATTTCATTCATCTGTATGAAAAATCAATAACTGAAATGATAGTATGATCATGAAATTGTGGTTATTGTCTCGACTCTGTTTTTGGTGTTCAATCCAGCAACTGGAATGAACATTTATTGCGCTGCTGCATAAATAACCGGGTGAATTTCAACCGTTTGTTTTGTGGTGTAAATCGAGCTGTACGTAGGTTGTTTGACTGATGTTTTTAATCAAGGAGATAAATATGAATAAGCAAAACGCCTTAACTGTATCTGCTTTACTTGGCGTGTGTGCCATCTTGTCGGGGTGTGCGACGACCGGTGACTTTAATGCCCTCAAGGCGCGTGTTGATGCACTGGAAGCCAATGTCTCCGCTGCCCAGTCGGATGCCGCGGCTGCGCATGCTGCGGCCAATGACGCGGTCAATACGGCGAATCGGGCGATGGATAAGGCGAATGAGGCCAATGCACGTTCTATAGAAACCGAGACCAAGATCGATCGCATGTTCAAACGGGCGATGCATAAATAGATTTTCCGATTTTCCTGGGTTTTACTTCACTGTCTGGCTGCCTGTTTTTAGGTATGGCGGCTGGGAGAGTGGGTGAAATCCGGGGCTGTCATTTTCCAGGTTTAATCTTCGGAAATCAGTCTCGGTATGCCATTGCGTTCCTGTATTGCCAAATCGAGTGCCTCCTGGTCGATCCTGACGAACTTGATGGTTTGGCCGTGCGCATCCCGGGTGGTTTTGTCCAGAAATTCGACAATTGTGTCATGCACCATATGGATATAGTCGGACGGTGCAACATTCTCTTCTTCCAGCGGCGGGTGGAGTTCGATAAACAATAGTTTGCCTACCCAGCCAAGTTTGATGGGCTGGTTGACTATCTGTACGGGTGTGCCTACCGGTACCATGTCATAGAATTTTTCAATGTCTTCGGGATACATGCGGATGCAGCCATGTGTGACCCGCATGCCTACCCCGAATGGTTTATTGGTGCTGTGTATGAGGTAGCTGGGTATTCCCAGATAGAGCGCATAACGGCCAAGCGGATTATCGGGGCCTGGCGGTACGATGTCGGGTAATGGGGGGCTGCCTTCTGCTATGGCTTTCTCGCGTAGTGACTGGGGGGGGGTCCAGGTCGGGTCTTTCTGTTTTCTGGCGATAGTGGTTCTGCCAAGCGGTGTATTCCAGTCCATTCTGCCTATACTGATAGGATGCGTGATGACTTGCGGTTTCTGTCCTTTTTCCGGCTTGGGGAAGTAATAGAGCCGCATTTCCGGCAGATTGATCACTATTCCAGTACGCTCTGCTGCTGGAATGATGAATCGCAAGGGCAGGATGACTTCATCGCCATCTTGCGGTAACCAGCGGTTGATATGTGGATTGGTCAACAGGATTTCATCCTGGCCGATGCCATGGCGCCGGGCGATATCAAGCAGCGTTTCTTCACGGCTGGCAAGCGTAGTCTGGACTTCACCAAAAAGATCCACGTCACGCGGAGGGAGTACCCAGCTGTTGGCGTGAACACTTCCGAGAAACAAAGTGGCCAATAATGCACACCACAGTCGAGGACCGGTTCCGAGCAGGTGCCGCAGGTTTTCGCCTGGGCGAGACGGAGCCGGCCGTGGTGATCTGTCGCTATTTGATTCTGACAACCTCCTGGATGGATTGGCTGTGTTGGCAGCAACTGTCTTGAAGTGCTTCACTGTATCCTTAAGTATGCGCATGTTCGTTAAATATTTTCATATGATGTGCTGCTATCCATGCCTGACCTAACGAGATGGCGCTGTCGTCCGGTAATAATTGTTCGGCAGACAGCACTTTCAGGCCATGTCTGGTGAGCCGATTGCCCAATTGCTGGGAGAGTAGCTTGTTGTGGAAGCAACCGCCGCCCAGCGCGATGTGCGATAGCCGGCGCTGCCCGGCAGCCTGTGCTGCCCATTCGGCCAGTCCCGCAGCGAGCGTAGCATGAAAAACTGCTGCGGCGTGACGGGTGTCGTGCTGGTCGCTGAGCCAGCTGATCAGCGGCGTGTAGTCAAGTATATTATCTTTATGGATTTGATAGCCTTGTGACAACGGTGCCGGTAAGTGGCCATATTCACTGGCCAAACTTTGCAATCTTATGGCCGCTTGCGCTTCATGTGTTTGAACCGGCGCAATGCCCAGCAATCCTGCGGCGGCATCGAATAACCGTCCCATGCTGGAAGTCGTGGGACTGTTCAGTTTTTGCTGCAACATGGTGGTGACCGTGCCTGCTGCAGATTGATCAGGGAATCTCTGCAGGATTTCATCGGCACGTCCCAGATGATGCAGTGCAGCAGCTGCCATGCGCCAGGGTTCGCGTGCCGCGCGATCTCCGCCCGGCATGGCCAATGGTTGTAAGTGCCCGATGCGTTCGAAGGTGGCGCCCGCACTGTACAGCAACTCGCCGCCCCAGGGGGTGTGATCTGTTCCCAGTCCTACGCCATCCAGCGCGATGCCGATCACTGCCTGAGTGATGCCATGCTCTGCACACAGTGCGGCAATGTGCGCGTGATGATGTTGTACCGCAATCACCGGCAGGTTGTGCTGGTGTGCGTAATAATGGGCGAATTGGGTGCTATAAAAATCAGGATGCAGGTCATGGGCGACATGCTCGGGCTGCGTGCCAACCGTTGCAATCAGCCTGGTGATGGTGTCAGTATATGCCTGACAGGCATCTGCGCTACCCAGGTCCCCAAGCAAGGGGGAGACATAAGCTGTGCGACCGCTTGTCAGGCAAACCGTATTTTTCAGCCAGGCGCCACACGCCAGTATTGTAGGCGCATCAAACGGCAGTCCAATGGTAATCGATGGCAATTCAGTCAGGACTGGGGGCCGGTTTGATGGGGTGCTCATTTTGGCTTGGGTGCTTGATCCAGTCCAGCCATTTGGGCATGCCTTCGCCGCTGGTGGCTGATGTTTGAATAATCTGGAGTGATGGATTGACGCGACGCGCATAGTGTACGGCAAGCGCTGGATCGAAATTCAAGTAAGGGAGCAGGTCGCATTTGTTGAGCAGCATGAGACTGGCCGCCCGGAACATATCCGGATATTTGAGGGGCTTGTCTTCTCCTTCGGTAACGGACAACACCACCACCTTGTGCGCTTCACCCAAATCGAAGGCAGCCGGGCAGACCAGGTTGCCAACATTTTCGATCAGCAACAGGCTGTGCTCGTCGGGCGCAAGCTGGTGAAGTGCCTGCTCGATCATATGCGCGTCCAGATGGCATCCTTTGCCGGTATTGATCTGTAGTGCGGGTGCGCCGGTTGCACGGATACGTTCGGCATCCTGATCGGTTTGCTGGTCGCCTTCGATCACAAAGATGGGCCGGGTATGCTGCAGGGCGCGGATGGTTTCGATCAACAATGTTGTTTTGCCGGAACCCGGGCTGGAAACCATATTGAGCGCAAGGATGCCACGTTCGGCCAGGTAGTGGCGATTTGCCACGGCGTATTGGTTGTTTCTGGAGAGAATGTCGCGTTCAATACGGACCATGCGCGATTGGCTGATACCGGGTGCATGGGTGCCCGCAATGCCTGCGCCGAAATCCATCAGACCCGGCCGAGGCGCAGTGGATGGATCGGGTGTCGATTGAGCAGCCAAGGGCGTGCGATATCGTATCGGCCCTTTGGTCTTGTGCAGGCTGTTGTGTGATGATTTGCCGGGTGAAATTGAACTGCTACCACATCCACAAGTGGTACACATATTTTTGCTCCCTATTCGACTTCAAGTTCCTTTATTCGTAAACTATCGCCGCCCGTGATTTCAATTCCATAGCTGCCGCACCGGGGGCAGGCATCATATGGCGTCGTTAAAGATACCTTATTTTGACATATGTGGCACCAGCCGTCGCCCGGTAGCCGGATGATTTCCAGCTGGGCACGGTATGCGATACTATGACTGTGCTGGGTAATGCTGTCAAAACAAAAGCGTAGTGCTTCAACTTCCACGCAGGAAAATTGACCGATTTCCAGCCAAATGGTTTTGACGCGAGTGAAAGATTGCTGCCGGGCTGCATCCTCTATAATGGCCAGCACTTCGGCCGCGAGAGACATTTCATGCATGGTGTTCGCGTGCGGGCGGGATGGCTGCGGGCGTTGCCGTCTCCAGGTTGCGTGCCTTGCATGCCTGTATGGCCCATTGGGAGGCAATTTCCAGATTTGCGGCCGCGCCGGCGCTGAGCGTGGCGCCAAGGTCGAATCGATATCCCCGGATTTGCAGCAGAAAAACTTTGGGCGGGGCGGTTCGAAAATGCTGTGTGTAGAGATATAACAATGCTGCAGGTGTCATCGCATGCGTCGAGTAGCTGTTATCTTTGACCGGCAGGACTCTCGAGTATTTGTAGGGCGGGTAGCACGAACAATCGGCATCGATGAACAGAACCTGGTCGTGGGCGTCCAAATCAGTGACATGTTCAATCTGTAATTGCATGTCGTTCTGGCAGCAGACTTGTTCCAGGCCAAGTGCCTCGATGCGTTCGACCAACTTGGGTCCAAGCATGTCATCCCCTCGACCAGGGTTGCCGTAGCCAAATACAAGTAGTTTTGTCATGCTTTAGCTTTATTTAGGTTGGCTGGTTACTTTTGTGGCGGCTGACCATTGGCCGGCGCTTGTGTTTTTGAAATACGGTAGAATCGATCGTGGACAGCGCTCGCAGCGTACTTTGATAACCTCTTTCGATGATTTTATCGGACTGATCGAAAGCCAGAAAATGTACATCGCCGAGTGGTGGCTGGATGATCAGATCAGGTGGGTCGACTTTCATTTGGCTTTCAGTGATTTTAGCTGCCATGATATTGATCGAAGAAAGGATGATTTCGAAAATATTCAGGCCCGTATCCATTTCAAGCCATTTCTTGAGGCGTGTGGAAGTGGAATGATCCAGTGTGGACATGACTTGTTTGAAACGCTGCATGGCTTGCAGTACCGATGCGGATGTGTCGTTGTCCAATCGGTGTGTCGCCGCGCTGTCCATCAATGGATTGGCGGCTGTTTCTGTTTTTTGAGTTAAAGAAGAAAGGGGCCTCTTGTCCCTGCTATAGGGCGCCTCATGATTGAGGTCGATTGCAATCACAAAATCTGCGCCCATCGCACGTGCCACACTTACCGGGACCGGGTTGACTAGGCCGCCATCCACCAGGATGTGTTCATCGTTATAAACCGGAGTGAAGATGCCCGGCACAGCAATACTGGCGCGTATGGCATGGATCAGGTCGCCTGTGCTGAGCACAATCTCTCTGGCAGTGAGAATGTCGGTTGCCACAGCCCAGAAAGGACGCGGTAATCGCTCGATTTCTCTGATTTCCAGGTGAGCACTGACGAAGTCCATGACTTTTTTGCCATCCATCAATCCTGATTTGGGCACGGTCAGGTCAAGCAGTGAGACCAGCTTTTTCCAGTCAAAGGCTCTAAAACTGGATTCTAGGGCATCGAGATTTCCTGCGGCGTATACGGCACCTATCAGAGCGCCAATGCTGGCGCCCGCGATCAAGTCGACTTCAATGCCATGTTCTTCGATGGCACGCAGGGCACCGATATGCGCGAGCCCGCGTGCGGAACCGCTGCCAAGCGCCAGGCCTATTTTTATGTCTGATGCCATCGATGTAGATGAGGTGAATGGTTTTTGCATAAATACGCGAATGGATCTGTTGTTGTCCGTTGTTGCCTGTTGTATTAAAACAACGCTGAATGTAACATTGTCTTGACAGTCAAATCGCCCTTATATAAGCTCGCTGCTCAAATAATTATGATCAAATATGACACACTTGTTATAAACAGGCAATGAGAGGGTATTCGCAAGCATTTGAGTGGATTAAGAAATTAGTTCCAACACTTACTCTGAAATACATTACGCTGAATACGCCCGGCTTTATCAAACAAGTTGGCCAGACCAATATTTCTAGGGGAAGATCTTGAGTTCGACAATAACTACGTTGGGCGTTCCGCTAATGCTAAAAACTGATTCTCAGCCTTCCAACATAGATCTCGATTCAGCAACGCCCACCATCCATTTGCTGTCACAGCGGAGAGCAGACTTCACGACCTTGGTGGAGGCATTGGAGTATGCCGCACAAGGAGATACTGGTTACAACTTCTACGACGCTAAAGGTAAATTGCGCGCCGTGCTGATCTATCGTGAGCTGTGTGCGCGTGCGCAAGTGACTGCAAAACGACTTTCCGGTCTTGGGCTGGCGCGTGGTAGCCGGGTCGCTTTGATCGCAGATACAACGCCTGAATTTGTTGAGATATTTCTTGCCTGCCGGTATGCGGGCCTGGTGCCGTTCGCTATGCCGGTGCCGGTCAATCTCGGCAGCCATGCGATCTATGTACGGCAGCTCCAGGGAATGCTTGAGAGCAGTCAGGCAAGTGTTGCGGTAGCCGGTCTTGATTTTGTCGGATTTCTTGAAGAAGCGGCAAGCGGGGGGAGCGGCAATGCGCTCAAATGGTGCGGAACGCCGGCGCAGCTGAATCTGTTGCCTGAAGCCAATGTGATTTTCGCTGCCAATTCCCCGGAAGAAACCGCCTATCTCCAGTTTACTTCGGGCAGCACGCGTGCGCCGCGCGGTGTGGTGATTACCGAGCGTGCGCTGATGAGTAACTTGCGCGGAATTGTCTGTAACGGATTGAAAGTCCGGCCGGGCGATCGTTGCGCTTCATGGTTGCCTTTTTATCATGACATGGGATTGGTGGGTCTGGTGCTGGCGCCCTTGGCAGCCCAGTTATCCGTTGATTATCTCGCCACCCGTGATTTTGCGGTTCGGCCGTTGCAATGGTTGAAGCTGATCAGTCGTAATCGCTGTACGATCGCTTTTAGTCAGCCTTTTGGACTTAAATTATGCACCCTGCGCGCACGTGAGACAGATCTGAAGGAGCTTGACCTGAGCTGTTGGCGCGCGGCAGGTGTGGGCGCGGAGATGATCCGTGTGGATACGCTAAAAAGCTTTGCTGCCAAGTTTTCTGCGGCGGGGTTTGACGAGCGTGCTTTCCTGCCCTGCTATGGTCTGGCAGAATCGACCCTAGCTGTCTCCTTTCCGGCGCTTGATCAGGGTGCGCAAAGTCTGTGTGTGGATACCAAGACATTGGTTGAAAAGAAAATGGCGGTACGCGTGCAGGCAGACGGTAGAAAGTTCAATGAATTTGTCAATTGCGGTCGGCCTCTATCGGGACACACAGTCAAGATCGTCGATGAGGATGGCCAGGAATTGCCGCACATGATGGTGGGGAGTGTCTGGGTCAGGGGCGATAGCGTCATGGACGGGTACTTCAATAACCCGGCCGAAACCACCCGAGCGATTAAACCAGGTGGCTGGCTGGATACCGGCGATATTGGTTTTGTGTACGAGGGGGATTTATATATCACGGGCCGGCGTACCGACGTGATCATTGTCAATGGCAGGAACATCCGGGCCCAGGATGTGGAGGAGCTGGCGGAACAGCAGCCAGAGGTAAGAAGTCGCGAAGCATCTGCTTTCGGTGTCAGCGACCGCGATGGTTCGACGATCGTTGTGTTGGTCATAGAGACTCGGCTGGCGTCAGCAGATGACCGGCAATCGCTGATCAACAGGCTGCAGCAAATGATTTATATGGCGTTCGGCGTGAATTGCCTGGTTGAGCTTGTGCCACCCCATACATTACCCCGTACCTCTTCTGGGAAATTATCGCGTTTTGCCGCCCGCCAGGGTTTCTTGCAACGCACAAATATCGAGAACCTTACTACTGCACGTACAGTTGGATAGGCGGAGCAGCTTGTTGCCTGCTGACATAATCAGCGCTGCCGGCACAGTAGACTGGCGTGTCAATAGCATTATTTTTGGAATTCTATAGTCTTATATGACCCGGATCGTGGCAGTGACGGGCGCCACAGGTTTCATTGGTCGCGCACTGCTGGATAAATTGGTTGCATCTGGATGGGCAGTGCGCGCGCTGACCAGGCGCGCGCTGCCCGAGAATAATCAGCCTGCGATAAACTGGGTACGGGGAGATCTCGATGATCTTGCCGCGTTGCACCGCCTGGTGAAAGACGCCCATGCTGTCATCCATTGCGCGGGGGCGGTGAAGGGCAAGTCCTGGCACGATTTTTATCGTGCCAATGTCATCGGTACGCGCAATATCCTGCAAGTTGCCGCTGAAGCCGCGCACGCTCCCAAATTTCTCTACATATCTTCCTTGGCTGCCCGTGAGTCGAGTCTTTCCTGGTATGCACGCAGTAAATTTGAGGCTGAGCAGCTGATGCCCTTATTCTCAGATCGATTGACACTGGCTGTGTTGAGGCCCGCAGCGGTATACGGTCCGGGTGACAAGGCACTGCGGCCGCTTTTTCGGTCGATGCGATATGGCATATTTCCTGCGCTGGGCGCGCCTGGTAACCGCTTCGGATTGGTGCATGTGCACGATTTGCTGGCCGCCATCAATTGCTGGCTTGACGCTGCGCGGCCCGTCACCGGGACTTATGAGATCGATGACGGCACGCCGGGCGGCTATGATTATGTGACCATTGCCAGAATCGCGCAGGCGGTCATGGGAAAACCCGTCCGGTATTTTTACCTGCCATGGGTGGGCATGCAGCTGATAGCCAACCTTAATTTGTGGCTTGCCCGCCTGATGAATTATGCGCCGATGCTGACTCCTGGTAAGGTGCAGGAGCTTCGGCATCCTGATTGGGTTTGTGATATATCGCCTTTGCTGGCAGCATTGGATAACTGGCATCCTGTCATCCGGTTGCAGGCAGCTTTGCCTGAACTGATCAAATCATAACGAGGGCCCTGTCGCAATACAATTTCAATATCAAGGCTTGTCACGCAAATAAGTGAATTGCCAGTGCGGTGGTGGCAGGCAGCGACCTGACTATTGCGCTTCGCTTGCCTTGGAAGAATGCACTTTGAGTTGTCTTGAAATCGATCAATCATGTCTGAAATTACTCAAGCACAAATTACCGAACAGCTTTGCCGGCGGTTGGCAGATTTTACCAATGCCGAGATGGAGATTTCTCCCGAAACCAATTTGATTACGCATCTTGCAATCGATTCAGTTAAGCTCCTGAATCTCGTCATGGAGATCGAGGATCATTTTGACATCTCGGTTCCGTTGAATGCACTTGTGGATGTACTGACTGTCCAGGATCTTTCCAATCTAATTTATAAAATCAAATCAGCGACAAAATGAGCTTGCTCGAAAAACTTGATACTGCTGCGGCAGCCAGGAAGGCGCAGTTACCCGATGGCCTGGGTGCCTTTGGTATCCCCATCGAGGAAACTTATTCCGCGACCGAGGCCAGAATTGGTGGGCGGCGTGTCTTGATGCTGGGCACGAATAACTATCTTGGGCTGAGCTTTACGCCGGAATGCCGGCAAGCGGCGCACCAGGCTATCGACCAGGAAGGTACGGGTACGACCGGCTCGCGCATGGCGAATGGTAATTATTCCGGGCATCGCGCCTTGGAACAGGAGTTTGCCGAATTTTATCAGTGCCGCGCGTGCATTGTGTTTACAACCGGCTACCAGGCCAATTTAGGCACGATCTCGGGATTGGTTGGCACGGGAGATGTCGTGCTGATCGACGGGGATGCGCATGCCAGCATATACGATGGCTGCATTCTGAGTGGCGCGGATATCATCCGCTTCCGGCACAACGATATGGCGGATCTTGAAAAGCGGTTGCGCCGCTTGGGGGAACGGAGCCGGAATGCCTTGATAATTGTCGAAGGGATCTATAGCATGCTGGGCGATCAGGCGCCGCTGGCCGAGATCGTGAAACTAAAAAATGCTTACCACAGCACCTTATTGCTGGACGAGGCCCATTCACTCGGTGTCCTGGGCGCGACCGGTCAGGGTCTGGTGGAGAAAACGGGGTTGATCAAAGAAGTTGATTTTATCACTGGCACTTTCAGTAAAAGCCTGTGTGGGATTGGCGGTTACTGTGTCAGTAATCACCCGCAACTTGATCAGCTGCGCTATGTGAGTCATCCCTATATTTTTACAGCTTCGCCTTCACCGGCCACCATTGCTTCAACGCGTGCAGCCTTGAAGTTATTGCGTGACGGACAATTGTTACGTGAACGTTTATGGCGCAATGCGCAGCACCTGTATGCATCCCTCAAAGAGATGGGCTATCAGGTGGGCCCTGAGCCCGGCCCGATTGTTGCCGTCATGCTCGACAGCCCCCAGCAGGCTCTGGCCCTATGGAATGGATTGATGGCGGATGATATCTATGTCAATCTGGTGCTGCCTCCGGCCGCGCCGGACGGTAAGTCGCTGGTTCGCTGCAGCATCAATGCCGCACATACGCTTGAGCAAATCGATCGTGTTTGCGAGACGTTCTCCAGACTGTATGCCAGTCTGGAACGGTAAGCGGCTGCCTCGACCCGTTCTGAATCCTGTTCGGTGATGTGCGACTGAACTCCCACCGAAATATTACCTGTCATGATCGATTGGATCGTCCCTGACTGGCCATCTCCCGGAAATGTAAAAGCTGTTGTCACAACCCGTCAGGGTGGGGTCAGCCAGAACATTGCGGGTGCTTATGCAAGTTTCAACCTGGCAACTCATGTCAATGATAATCCGGATGCTGTTTTGCAGAATCGCGCGCGGCTGCGCCGGTATTTGCCCGCCGAGCCGCGCTGGCTGACACAAGTGCATGGTAGCCGGCCCATTTGGGTGAACACAAGCAACGAATGGGAGGGAGATGCTGCAATCAGTCGCGATAGGGGCGTCGTCTGCGCAATTCTGGTAGCGGATTGTCTGCCAGTACTTTTATGTGACACCGCTGGCAGCGTGGTTGCTGTGGTCCACGCAGGGTGGAGAGGACTGGCCGGGGGTATTATTGAGAATACAATCAGAGAAATGCATAAATATGCGCCAGGCGAGCAAATCATTGCCTGGCTAGGTCCGGCCATTGGCCCTGGGCATTTCGAAGTCGGTGAGGAAGTGCGGGCGGCTTTTGTCGCCTATAATCGGCAGGCTGCTGGTGCTTTTGTTCCGGCGAAAGAAAAGGGGAAATGGTATGCGAACCTCTTTGATCTGGCACGACAGCGCCTTGCCGGCACTGGGGTAGGCCAGGTGTATGGCGGTGATGTCTGTACTTTCAGTGATGCGATGAGATTCTATTCATATCGCCGTGATGGGGTGACGGGACGCATGGCTGGCCTGGTATGGCTGGCATAAGCCTGCGCTTGATAGAGAGTAGGGCCGGTGTCTATCTCCATCGGCCTTCCTGGCAATAGTAACGCATGGCACGCATTTTCTGACTGCCTGTCCGAACAGATGGCCACATCGTTCTGCTGCTTCCAGCTTTTCTTTTTGCAGTGCTCCGGCGTTTTGTGCCCGAGCTGTCCGCTTCAATTCTTTATCCGTTTTGGTGACCTTGGAATTTAATATATGTCAGTTCTAGCATGGATCGTACTCGCCAGTGTTTTAGGCGGCCTGCTGAGTATAGGGCTTGCAGCATTATTGACGTTGAATGCCCGCAGCAATACATGGATATCCATCCTTATTTCCTATGCCATTGGCGCCCTGCTTGGCGCGGCGTTTCTCAATGCGTTGCCCGAGGCGCTGGAAATGACCGACGAACCTAAACAACTTACAATCATTCTGCTCGGCGGGATTCTGGTTTTTTTTATACTGGAAAAACTCCTGTTGTGGCGCCACTGTCATCTGGAGGAATGCGAGGTGCATGAATCCGCCCTGGAGATAGTTCCGCCTGCACCGAGCCACCATGATCATGGCCGGAGTGGCATGATGATCGTGCTGGGCGATACATTCCATAATTTTGTCGACGGCATCCTGATTGCTGCAGCCTTTATGGCCGACATTCAGCTGGGTATTGTGACCGCAATCGCCATTACCGCTCATGAAATTCCTCAGGAGGCCGGAGATTTCATCATCCTGCTCAACTCCGGATTTAGCCGGGCACGCGCACTCTGGTTTAATTTTCTGTCTGGTGCGGCGACGGTACTGGGCGCATTGCTCGCATATTTCATGCTGCATCAGCTCGATCATCTGATCGCTCCGATACTGGCATTCGCCGCAGCCAGCATGACTTATGTGGCCATGGCTGACCTGATTCCCAGTCTGCATAAACGCCCCGAGATCGGAGCTACCATTCAGCAAGTCGTTCTTATCGTATGCGGTATCGGTACCGTATGGTTAGTTGGGGCATTTTTTGGACATAATCACTGATCTGCGATCTTATTCCTGACTGGGCGTAACCAGCGTAGCTGCCGCATGACCAAGATAGCCGCTGGCCGTGCGGTAGTAGAGAGTCCGTAAAGGTACGCCGTCCTGCCGATAAATGGTGCGTGAGCCGATTTCTGCAGGTTCTTGCAGCATGTGACCGATGTTGCCATCGGTCCGATCCAGTTCGAGCGTCCGCCGTTTCATGCCAATCATCAGGATGGGACGCGTGGTGGGCGGTGCTGACGGATGCCAGAAATCATACATGGCGGCCGGCACACCAAACACATTGCGTGAACGAATCTCCAGCGGGGGGTCGCTGCGCTGATAGAAGGCGAGGGCACTGGCAATGGACCATTTGCTCATGCCGACTATGATCGGGGACTGGCCGGTTTGGTGTTCAATGTCCATGGCGATTTTTTCCACTTCGGCTGTAGTTTCTTTCCAGAAATAATGTTCGCTCAGGAAGCGGTAAGGAAGTCCGGGTATGCCGAGGGCGACATAGTGCAGCACAAACGCATAAGCCAGCAGCAAGAGGATAAGGGTGGGCTGCCAGGCAGCGCGCAGCGCGTGGGCGACTTTTTGGTGTGTGTTGTTTTGCCCGAGCATCCATGCCATAGTCGGGATGAGTGCCAACCAGAGCGGGCTGTTCCAATGAAAACGGGGCGCGTCAAAAGTGCTGACCGCTATAAAAAACAATAAAGGAACGCCAGTAAATATACCGATAAATAGGCGTTTTCTGGATGCCTGAGATGGATCGGACACGAGGGTTCGTAACGCGAGCAGGGCCGCGACCAATCCGATTGGCGTCAGCACAATGGTGATGTAAAGTATCAGTTTGTGGGTGGAAAACACATGCTGTGGACCACCAATCCTGTTGGTCTGGAACAGAAAAGAGGCCCAATTGTTTTCCATATTCCAGATGATGACGGGGCTGAATAGTAAGAGCGCCAGCAATGCTGCCAAGTAGGGGTGTGGCCGTGACAGCCAGCGGCGTGCTACCGGATCCAGTAAGACAAAAATGAGCGCCGCAATCCCTAGCAAACCGAGTGTATATTTGGACAGAATGCCCAATCCAAAGGCGATGCCCATGCCTATCCAGACCCGGCCAGTCTGGCCGGCAAGCAACGCTCGTTCCATGTAATAAAGCGTGGCGACCCAAGCGGCAATCAGCGGGGCATCTGGCGTCATGGCCAGGCCGGTTGCAAAGCCGAACGGCAATATCGCCAGCAGCAATGCCGAACGCATGCCGGTGGATTTATCATAGAGATTGCATGCGAGCGCATATAGATACCCCATGGCGGCCAGGCCGCAGA
Source organism: Nitrosomonas sp. ANs5 (assembly GCF_050584665.1). NCBI lineage: Bacteria > Pseudomonadati > Pseudomonadota > Betaproteobacteria > Nitrosomonadales > Nitrosomonadaceae > Nitrosomonas > Nitrosomonas sp. ANs5. Next base: position 81,575 of record NZ_JBEUDO010000003.1, on the reverse strand, counting down.
CAAATGCACCTAATCTGACGCCAAACTCGTTCTGGCCGACTAGTGTGGTACCCAGCCAAATCAACCAGGCAACCATCGGTGGATGATCGAAGAAGCTGAGATCCATATGCTGCGTATACTGCCAATAGTAGGCCTCATCTGGGATGAGTTGGGCAACGCCCATGTAGACGAGGCGCAGCAAAATGACAAAGCCAATGATGCCTATTGCTGCAGTGCGCCAGCGTATGTCCAGTGGAACAGGGGGATCTGATTTCGGGAACACATAGAAGGCTGATCCGAGGTAGTTCACGCCTGCTGCCGCAATAATTGCCGGGAAGATTGCCCATTCACTGGCAACCCCCCAGCCATAGACCAGCCAGGCTAGCACCCCGCCGCGTAGCAGCAGTGCGAACAGCCCAACCGTCAGGAAGCGAATGAACTGGCTCCAGCGCAGGTGGCCCGGATGATGGAGACGGAAGGACCACTTCGAGTTCAGTGTGTAATTAAAGGTCGCGGCAGCGATAAAACTGGAAATGTGGGCCAGGGCAAGACCGCTATCCTGGCTGATCATCCATTGATAAATCAGGACGTCGACAAAGACGCCGAGAAATCCGACCACGGCAAAGCGGCTTGCTGTCCGGATCGAGACGGTGCCGCCGGCCAGGGCAATCAGCCGTTGCAGAAAAATCAGGTTGTGCGAGAACGCGAGTTTTGAGGTGCCTCGTGTCCGGTCCCGGAAACAAATGGGTATTTCTTTCACGCGCAACCGGCCCTGTCCTGCCATGAGTAACTCGAGCAGAATTTTATAGCCGCGAGCATGGTTGGGTATATGTGTGGCAAGCGCTCGCCGGAAAGCAAAGAAGCCCGAAGTTGCATCATTCACATCGCAGATCGCGCGGGCTAGCAGGCCGCCGGCGCGGGATAGCCATTCCCGATAGAATGGCCAGTTTTCAGTGCCGCCACCCGGGATGTAACGGCTGCCAACCACCACGTCATGGCTGCCCTCGACAATGGGTTGCACCAGCGCTGCCAGGCGATCGCTTGGATGGCTCATATCGGCATCCATGACCGCAATGACCGGATGTCTGGCGGCAGCTACGCCCGCAAGAATGGAGGCGGTTAAGTCCGGCTCGGCATGTCTTTCTATCAGGCGGACATTATGGGTGGCTTCCCATGATTTGACCTTCTCAGGCGTGCCGTCGGTCGAGCCGTCATCGACGATGATCACTTCAAATTGATCGCCCAGGCAATCAAGGGCGAACAGGCTTTTTAAAAGCGGGTCGATATTGCTGACTTCATTCAGCGTGGGGACAATGAGGGAGAATTGCATGGTAACGTTCGCTTATCCGAATTTTTAGTTATTTGCAGTTGACCTACTCATGGCTTGGCCATTCTGTTATGCGGAGAACCGAGGTGCCTGCTACTGCGATCTGGTCAGCCAGGCAGAATCGGGGGTATTTTATGGGCGGTTTTTCTGATATTTCAGAACGGCGCGATTATGTTCTGCCAGGGTAGCCGAGAACTTGGAAGTGCCATCACCTCTGGCAACAAAATAAAGCGCATCGGTCGAGGCAGGATTGAGCGATGCTTGTATGGACGCCAGACCGGGCATGGCTATCGGGGCAGGGGGGAGGCCAAAGCGGGTATAGGTATTGTAGGGGTGATCGGTTCTCAGGTCAGCCTTGCGCAGATTACCATCAAATTTATCGCCCATGCCGTATATTACCGTGGGGTCGGTCTGAAGCTTCATGCCGCGTCGCAGGCGATTGACAAATACACCGGCGATCATCCTGCGTTCACTTTCTACACCGGTTTCCTTTTCAATAATCGAGGCCAGGATCAAGCCTTCGTAGGGATTTTGCAATGGAAGCGATTCTTGTCGGGAGAGCCAGGCTGCTTCAAGATGATGCTGCATGGTTTGGTAGGCGCGTTTCAGAATGGCTATATCGCTGCTGTGCTTACGAAAAAAATAAGTATCCGGAAAAAAAAGCCCTTCGGCTGCGGTTTCATGCGCGCCGATCAGGCGCAATACTTCCAGCTCACTCAAGCCTGATGCATCATGCCGGATTGCGGGGTGCTCATCCAGTGTCTGCCTGAATTGCGAGAACGTCCAGCCTTCGATAAAGGTGATTTCATGACGCTTGACGTCACCTTGTACCAGGTAGTCAAGCAGCTGCAAAGGGGTCAGGTTTCCGGTGAGTTCATAGTCACCCGCCTTGATGGATGCCTGGTTGCCTGTCACATGGGCCAGCAGCATGAATGACCAGGCATTGGGAATCACTTGCTCATCGGCCAATTGTCTGGCAATCCCCCGTAAACTATCTCCTGGTGCGATCGAAAATGTGTAGGGCACTGCAGGCAGCCTTGACGGCGATATGACAAGGAAGCCGGTCCAGGCGGCAAGCAGGAGACTACCGATCAATATTACACGCAGCAGGAAACCCAGCCAGCGCGCTAGGCGTATCGATTTCGGCATGTCAGCACATTCAGGCGTACCATTTCATTCTTGGGGGCTGCTCTGCGGCCAATCAGCCATGGATGAAGCCGGATGCCTTGTCATGGTGTCAAACTTTGCGGAACACGAGTGTGCCGTTCGTGCCACCAAATCCAAATGAATTGGAAAGGGCAACATTAATTTTCATTTCCCTGGCCTCGTGCGGGATATAATCCAGATCACATTCAGGATCGGGATGGTCAAGATTAATCGTTGGCGGGGCGATCTGATGAAAAACAGCCAGTGTGGACAGCACTGCTTCGACACCACCGGCCGCGCCCAATAAATGGCCTGTCATCGATTTAGTGGAACTGATTGCCAGATTCTTGGCGCGCTCACCAAAACATCGTTTTACGGCAATGGTTTCGGCGATATCGCCTAGCGGGGTCGATGTGCCATGTGCATTGATATAATGCAGCTCATCCACATTTACGCGCGCATTGGCTAGTGCGTTGGTCATGCAGCGTGCGGCACCTTCCCCGTCTTCACAGGGTGCGGTCATATGATGTGCATCTGCGCTCATGCCAAATCCTGCCAGTTCTGCATAGATTCGTGCGCCGCGTTGCCGGGCATGTTCCATTTCTTCCAGAACCAGAATGCCTGCACCTTCGCCCAGCACGAAGCCATCCCGTTTGATATCCCAGGGCCGGCTCGCGGCAGCGGGATCATCGTTACTTGAAGAGAGCGCGCGCGCGGCAGCAAACCCCCCGACAGTCAAAGGCGTAATGCATGATTCCGTGCCGCCGCAAATCATGATATCCGCATCACCGTATTCGATCATGCGCGCCGAATTGCCGATACTGTGGGTGGCAGTGGTACAGGCCGTGACAATCGCTAAATTGGGCCCCTTGTAGCCATACATGATGGACAGGTTGCCTGCAACCATGTTGATGATGGTGCTGGGAATAAAGAAAGGTGAAATCTTGCGGGGACCCCCTGCATGATAGGCGGCATCAGTCGCCTCGATCATGGGCAGCCCGCCGATCCCGGAGCCAATATTGACGCCAATACGCTCCGCGTCAAATTGGGTTGCATCTTCGATTTCCGCATCCCGGATTGCCTGGATCGCTGCTGCCATGCCGTAGTGGATGAATACATCCATGCGGCGTGCTTCCTTGGCAGAAAGGTATTGCGTGATATCAAATCCCTTGACCTCACCGGCAATCTGGGACGAGAAATTGGAAGCATCAAAGCGCGTGATCCGGGTAATGCCGGACTTTCCGGCAGTGATGTTCTCCCAGGCATCGGAAACAGCGTTACCGACCGGTGATATGACACCTAGCCCGGTAATGACTACTTTGCGTTTGGACAAAATGGCTCCAGTGAATCAGTGTAGATAAAATCGATATTTATTGAGAGGCATTGGATGCGACATAGTCAATCGCTTCCTGAACAGTGTTGATTTTTTCTGCTTGTTCATCAGGGATTTCGCATTCGAACTCTTCCTCCAACGCCATGACGAGCTCTACTGTATCGAGTGAATCGGCACCGAGGTCATTAACGAAAGAGGATTCATTCTTAATTTCCGCTTCATTGACGCCCAGCTGTTCCGCTACAATTTTTTTGATGCGTTGTTCTATTTCTGCAATTTCCATTGATGTGCCCATCCTTTTCAGGTAAGAAAATTTCCGCAAGTTTAACAAATTTCAAACACCAGCAAAACCCACGTGAATTTGTGAGTTAAACGCCTCTTACTACTACAAAAAAACAACCTCATCCTATCATCATTTTTAACCATAAAAAGATGATTGGAATTTCTGGAGCGCATCCAAGACTCAGCATGGACAGGCCTGAATTGATGATTAATCCATATACATGCCGCCATTGACGTGCAGTGTCGTTCCGGTAATGTAATCCGCTGCCGGGGAAGCCAGAAAAGCGACCGCTGCGGCAACATCTTCCGGTCGGCCCAGTCGCCCCAATGGAATATGCTGGATTAGGGCTTGCTGCTGATCTGGGGAGAGTGAGCGGGTCATGTCGGTATCGATGAAACCGGGGGCAACACAGTTGACCGTAATATTTCTGCTACCAATTTCTTTCGCCAGCGACTTGCTGAAGCCGATCATGCCTGCCTTGGCTGCCGCGTAATTGGTTTGACCCGCATTGCCCGTCGCGCCGACGACTGACGAGATATTGATGATGCGCCCGCTACGTGCTTTCATCATGGCGCGCAAGACGGCCCGGCTGAGATGGAATACAGATTTCAGATTGGTTTGCATGATCGCGTCCCATTCTTCATCTTTCATACGGGCCAACAGGTTATCACGTGTGATGCCGGCATTGTTGACCAGGATGGATATGCTGCCCAAGGACTTTTGCACCCTGTCGATGCTAGCGTTGATCTGTTCAACATGATTGACATCCATGACCAGCCCCATTCCTTTGATATTGGCATCCTGTAAATATTGATCGATTTGGCGGGCACTGCTTTCGGTCGTTGCGGTACCCGAGATAGATGCGCCTTGCTTGCCAAGTTCAAGGGCGATGGCTTTGCCAATGCCGCGGCTTGCACCGGTAATCAATGCGACTTTATGCTCGAGTAACATCATGGGGTCCAAAAGATTGATGGGAAATCATTATTCTGCTGAGAATGTCATGCCACCGGACTATTTCAAGGTGCCGGCGTTTTGCTGGAGCAGGCCGGAATCACTCAAGGCGATAGTCGTCAGATTCTTATTGATGCGACGGTTGAGTCCCGACAATATTTTCCCAGGACCGCATTCCACGACATGGGTCACACCTTGATCTGCCATCGCCTGAATCGTCTCTGTCCACCGGACTGGGCAATAGAGTTGCCGGGCAAGTATCTCCCGGATGGATGTGGCTTCGGGATGTGGCTGTACATCGACATTGTGTAAAACGGGAATATGCGGTGGCTGCAGCGAGGTCTGTTCCAGCAACCGTGCAAATTTATCGGCTGCAGAGCGCATGAGCGCGCAATGTGATGGAATGCTCATCGGGAGCAAAACCGCCAGCTTCGCTTTTCTCTGTTTGGCGAGCGCAATGCCTTGCATGACAGCCTGTTTGTGGCCCGCTATGACGACCTGGCCGGGTGCGTTGAAATTAGCCGGCTCAAGGAAAGTGCCTGGCAGGTCCTGAACGATTTCAGAACATATCGTTGCCACGGCGTCGTCATCTAATCCGACGATTGCAGCCATGCCGCCAGTACCTTCGGGCACGCTTTCCTGCATGACTTCTGCCCGATAGCGTACCAGCTTGAGTGCATCGGAGAATGTAAGCGATCCAGCCGCGACCAGGGCGGCATATTCACCCAGGCTATGGCCCGCCAGCAGATGCGGATGAATGCCGCCTGCCTGTTGCCATGCACGGTAAATGGCGACATCGGCCGTTAACATGACGGGTTGGGTGTGAGTGGTGAGATTCAGTTTTTCTTCTGGCCCGTCATGGGTCAATGACCAGAGATCTTCCTGCAGAATGTCGCTGGCTTCAGCGAATGTGGCACGTACCGACGGCAATGCCGCATAGCCTTGCATCATGCCAACTGACTGTGATCCCTGCCCAGGGAAAATAAAAGCAATTTTCATGATCTACCAGCGTATTAGAACTGAACCCCAGGTGAATCCGCCACCTACGCCCTCAAGCACAACGTTGTGCCCGGATTGAATGCGTTTATCCCGCACGGCGATATCCAGCGCAAGTGGCACAGAAGCAGCTGAGGTGTTGCCATGTTGTGCAACGGTTATCACGACTTTCTCTTGAGGAATGCCAAGTTTTTTGGCGGTGGAGGAAATGATCCGGATATTGGCTTGATGCGGTATCAGCCAATCGATATCGGAAGTTTGCATTTGGTTTGCATCCAGTGCCTCATGAACGGCTTCTTCCAGAACTTTGACTGCGAATTTGAACACGGTGTTGCCTTCCATGGTGATAAAAGGCTTGCCTTGTATTTTTCCTGCGCTGATATTGCCAGGCACGGCCAGGATCTGGCTATAACTGCCGTTGGCATGCAGATGTGACGAGAGAATGCCAGGCTGCTGGTCCCGTGTGAGTATGACAGCGCCTGCGCCGTCACCGAACAGGACGCAGGTGCTACGATCGTTCCAGTCTATGATGCGGGAGTAGACTTCAGTGCCGACCACCAAGGCATTGCGGCATTTTCCAGAGCTGACGAACATATCGGCCGTAGCCAGCGCATAGATGAAACCACTGCAAACTGCCTGCACATCGAATGCCGGTCCGTTGGTAATGCCGAGTTTATGTTGCAGGATACAGGCAGTACTGGGAAAGACCATATCGGGCGTGGTCGTGGCAACAATGATCAAGTCGATTTCGTTGGGCTGGAGGCCCGATGCGGCTATTGCCTTGCGGCTTGCCTCCAGAGCCAGATCGCTGGCCATCTGGTCTTCAGCAGCGATGTGGCGCTGGGTGATGCCAGTCCGTGTGCGTATCCATTCGTCACTGGTATCTACCATCGATTCAAGATCCTGATTGGTCAGGATTTTTTCTGGCAGATAACCGCCGGTCCCAATGATGCGTGAATACATAGTTATAATCGGCTCACTTTACTGATACTGGGTTGGGAATATTTTGTCCAATATTATGGCGCAGCAGCTCGACATGTTCGCCAATATGACGCAACATCCCGCCACGCACTTCACCGGCTGCGCGCCCGATGGCGCAGCGAAATGCGAAGCTGTCGGCCGAACCATGGCTTTTAATGACGATGCCACGCAGACCCAACAAGCTTGCGCCATTATAGCGGCGGTGATCGACGCGCCGTTTGAAGGCATTGATGACAGGCAATGCGACCAAACCAGCCAGTTTGCTGAAGGGGGTGCGTTTGAACTCTTCGCGCAAATAGCTGGCCAGCATTTGTGCCAGTCCTTCCGACGTCTTGAGCGCAACATTGCCCACGAACCCGTCGCACACCACTACGTTGGTGGTGCCTCGGTAAATATCATCGCCTTCGATATTGCCATAAAAATTCAGGCCGCTGGAGCGGAATAATTCTGCCGCCTGCTTGACAATGTCATTGCCCTTGATGTCTTCCTCGCCAATATTCAACAGGCCTATGCTTGGATTGGGTTTTTGCTCCACCGAAGAGACCAGTGTGGCACCCATCATGCCAAACTGAAGCAGGTGCTCCGCGGTGCAGTTGACATTCGCACCCAAATCCAGAACATAAGTATGTCCAGAGATGGTGGGCAGCACTACGGCCAATGCAGGCCGGTCGATACCAGGAATGGTCTTCAATACGAATCGGGAAGTGGCCAGCAGCGCACCCGTATTGCCCGCGCTGATACATGCCTGGGCTTCGCCACTTTTGACTAGATTGATGGCAATGCGCATGGAAGAGTCTTTCTTGTTGCGCAGGGCAATCGCCGGCGACTCATCCATGCCAACGACTTCGCTGGCTGGATGCAATCTGAGCCGCGGGTTGGGAGATATTTTGAGCGCATGCAATTCCGCTTCAATTGCATCCGGTATCCCAACCAGAATGATATCTGCCTCAGGATCCTGACGCAGGTATTCGACAGCGGATGGAACAGTGACATGCGGGCCATGATCACCGCCCATGCAGTCGATCGCTACAGTTATATTCACTTGTTACAAAGGGCTAGGCAATGACGAAAATAAAGATTAAATGGATAGAGATCAATCGTCGTTCTTGGTTTTGATGACCTTTCGTCCGCGATAGTAGCCATTGGGGCTGATATGATGACGTAAATGCGTTTCTCCGGTGGTTGCTTCGATCGCCAAGGACGGATTGGTCAATGCATCATGGGAACGATGCATCCCGCGTTTGGAAGGGGATTTCTTGTTTTGTTGCACAGCCATAAGTTTAACTCCAGAATAAAGAACGTCTGTAAAACGTTGAGAATCTAACACGATATCGCATCTGAAAGACTGCGGAAAACATGCTTGCTTTGTTTATCCCGTTTTCAGACATATTCGTGACTTGTTCCAATACGGTTGATTAATGTGATTGCTTCAGTGTTGCCAATGCCGCAAAAGGATGTTCGTCGGTGGCAGCTCTATAAATTTCAAGTTTGCTTGTCGTCAGGCATGCAATATCTTGATGCCGGGGCGAGTTTGGCAAGCTCAAAATGATTTCATCCTCGACCAGGGTCAGAATATCAAGTGCTGCCGAAGCCATGATCGCATCAACGGCTACATCCTCGTCGTAGCGGCATAATTCATCCTCATTCCGGGCCAGGAGCAGTTGAGATTCAAGCTCAAGCGCATGCTCCAATTTTTCCAGGCAACGCTGGCAACTCAGATTGACTGTGCCGCGGACCGCTATCCTCAACATCGGCCTGCTTTGATTATCGCATAACCCCTCGATCGAGTAGACAAGCTCACCTGCCTTGTCTGCCAGGTAATCCTGCAAACGTTGAAGATCACATGGATACACTCTGCCATGTAGTGAACCGGCATTACGGACAAAATCTAATGTATCGATAACTATTTGGTCAGACATAAGGCGCGCATGTTATATTTTTTATCTTCAAGTGTCAAAAATTGCCAATAACATACTACTATAATATTTTGAAAACGCACACGATTCATCCTCCATTGATATTGGGTTCCAGTTCTGTTTACCGGCGCGCGCTACTCGAGCGCTTGCAAATTCCCTTCAAAACCGCCAATCCTGCTATCGACGAAAGCGCGTTGCCTGATGAGACGCCGGCTGCCACCGCGCTCCGGTTAGCGCAAAACAAAGCCCGTGCAGTGGCTGAAATATTTCCTGATGCGCTCATCATTACGGCAGATCAAGTGGCTGTGCTGGAGGGCATCCAATTGGGCAAACCCCTGAATCATGCCAATGCGACCCGGCAACTTCGGCTGATGCGCGGAAAGGAAGTGATCTTTCATACCGCGCTGTGTTTGCTTAATAGTCGATCAGATCACTTACAGTCGCGTATTGTTCCATGTTCGGTAAAATTTCGTGAGATGACCGATCTGCAAATAGCGGGCTACCTTGCAAAGGAACAGCCCTATCATTGTGCCGGCAGTGCCAAAACCGAGGGACTGGGGATCGTCCTGATTGAACGCATCATGGGCGATGATCCCAATGCCTTGATTGGATTACCGTTGATTGCGCTGACGGAAATGCTGATGTTGGAAGGGGTGGTAATCGTGTAAGCCGAGAGAGTCGTTGCTTGTCAGCTTATTCACCGTATGCAGCGTACCCGATAATCCACACTGCGTTCGATCCTGGCTCAACTAGGAGGCTGTCCGAGAATAGACTGATCTACTGCGGACGAACCTGATTGGCCGGATTTTACGATCTTTTTCGTTAAATAGAACGACTATTCGCCTCAAATGATCGAAAAACCCAACTCAACCAGCTTCGCCCTCGCTACGATCGCTATTCTCGGACAGCCTCCTAGCATGTCCTATACTGCGCGCCGTCTGGCTTCTTTCCCGTTTGCGTTCCCGGGTGCGGTGCATGCGTATCTGGATGGGACAATGGGGAGCATGGCATGAGCGGCCAACCTGGAGGTGTTTCGTTGCGCGTGATGGCGCTTTTGGCAGGGTTGATGGGGGGGGGCACGGGCTTTTCGCATCCTGGCCTGGCAGCTTACCCTGGTGCAGAAACTTACCTGAATGCAGCCGCAGAAGCCTTGAATCTGGATGACCCGGGAGGGTTAACCTTGCACCTGGCGCTCCAGCGTGTTTTGCAGCGCAATCCGGAACTCGCTGCTTTTTCCAAAGAAGTGAGTGCATTTGAAGGCAGCAAACTGCAGGCCGGTTTGTTCAAAAACCCTGAGTTTAATATCGAAGCGGAAGATATCAATTCATCCAATGCCGCGCTGCAACGATTTGCCACCTTTCGTATCAGTCAGCTGATAGAACTTGGCGGCAAGCGGCATGCCCGTGTGAATGTGGCGGTGACGGGCCAGGCGCTCGCTGATCAGGCTTATGCAGCGAAGCGGCTAGAAATGATCGCACGTACCGCCAATGCCTTCATCGATGTGCTGGAAGGTCAGGCACAGGTGGGGGTGGCGGAGGATACCTTGCGGTTGGCCGAAGCTGCGATGCAGGCAGCTGTCAAGCGGGTGGATTTGGGGCGGGCCCCCCCCATGGAGGCGATGCGCTCGAAAGTCGCGCTGGCCACGGTCAAGATAGAGCTTGAGCAGGCAAAGCGCGATCTGGCTGCCGCCAGGACACAATTGGCACTGCTTTGGGGAGATAACGAGCCGCGCTTCCATCGAGCGCTGGGGGAGTTGGAGGCGTTGGTTGAGATCCCCGGTTTCGATCAACTGGCCGGGTATCTGGCGCAAAACCCGCTGATGCTGCAGAGTTCGCAGCAAATCGTGCAACGTCAGGCGATGGTCGAGTTGGAAAAGGCGCATCGTATTCCCGACATTACGCTGGGTGCCGGTGTGCGGCGTTATCTGGAAACGGACAATACCACTGCATTGCTGGATATTTCGATTCCCATTCCAGTTTTTGACCGAAACCAGGGTAACTTGCTGGAAGCGCGCCAACGTTTGCATAAGGCCATGGATGAACGGCTGGCGGTTGAGTTACAGCTGAAGACCGAATTTGCACGGACCTACGAGAATTTGCTCGCCGCCCAGAATGAGATCCGGGTGCTGCGTGATGAAGTGCTGCCGAGTGCACAGCAGGCCTTTGAATTGACCAGCCGGGGCTACCAATTGGGCCGGTTCGGCTTTTTGGAAATGCTGGATGCCCAACGTACTTTTTTTCAGAGTCGCACCCTTTATGTGCGGGCATTGGCCAATTATCAACGATTGATCAATACCGTCGAACAGTTGGTGGCAGCGCCGATCGAAAGTCTGCGGCATCCCGCAGCGTATGATCGCAAGGAACCGGAATAAAACAACGTTAAGCGGTATCCCGGCGCATGCAATGCCACCCTGCACGAATTTTGCGGCAGCAACCATTGGGCGGGGTGCGCTTGCGCACCATGGCGCTGACGAGAGCTCATCCCAGGCTTCGCACATTCTGCTGTAAATTGTAGAGAGGCCTATCATATTTTCATCAAACGAATGCACAAATTGAATTTCATGTTTAAAGTAAATTGGCTGCAAGCCAAACTGCATGGATTTTTGGAGTCAGAGCTACGCTGCAGCATGTCGGTAGGGGGCGGGCGCTTCATGTCATTACCCTTTGCGCTGCAGCCTGAATACTGTGCAGGTGGACAGTCCCTGTCGAGGTTGTGGGGATGAACGCCAGGCGCAGCCTGCCGATTCTAGCAACCATTATGGTCGGTGTCCTGCTGGGGGTCTGGATCATTTTCATGAATGAACCCGATTCGCCGGATATTGCCGAACGACCGCAATTCGGTGAGGAGGAAGGCTCTGCAGGAATGACGGGTCCGCAGGGCGGGAAGCTATTTGTGCAGGATGATATGGGCCTTGAGCTGATTATCCATGAAACGGCTGCTTATCCGCATTTCCGACTCTATCCTTATCATCAAGGCCAACCATTGCCGCCTGCCGATATGCAAGTGACGATTGCGCTGATGCGGCTTGGCCAACCGGCGCAGCTCTACGCTTTCAGACCCGAAGGCAATTATTTGATCAGTGATGACGAAGTCGAAGAACCCCACTCCTTTGAATTGGTTATCACTGCCGAATGGCGGGATAAAAATTATCGCTGGGGTTACAGTCAGGTTGAAGGGCGAGTGCAGATGAGCGATGAATCGATGCATGGCAATGGCATTCAACTGGCGACCGCCGGGCCTGTTGTCATCCAGCCCCGCGTCACCTTGCCGGGTGAAATCATATTCAACGAACATACGATTGTGCATGTTGTGCCGCGGTTGCCGGGCATGGTTGTGGCGGTCGAGCGCCATCATGGACAGGCGGTTGAAAAAGGCGAGGTATTGATTGTCATGGAAAGCGCCATGCTGGCCGATTTGCGCAGTCAGTATCTGGTTGCCCGCCAGCGTCTGGCATTGGCACAGACGGTTTATGACCGAGAAAAGCAATTATGGCAGGAAAAAATAACCGCCAAGCAGGATTACCTGGTCGCAAAACAGCAATGGGAAGAAGCCCGAATCGAGTCGCAGCTGGCTGCCGAGCGTTTGCAGGCGCTCGGCGTCAGACCGGAATCCAGCTTGTCTGGCAAGAATTTAGCGCGCTACGAAATTCGCTCTCCGATCAGTGGCATTGTCATCGACAAGGCGGTGGTGACGGGCGAAGCGGTGAAGGCGGACAAAACCGTCTTCATTGTCGCGGATGTGTCCACGATCTGGGCGGCCATCAGAGTTTTTCCCAGGGATCTGCATCGGATCCACGTGGGACAGCGCGCTACTGTCCACGCTGACGCGCATCAGCTCGTGCGCGCAGGAAAAGTGATCTATATCACGACGCTGCTCGATGAGCGAACGCGTACTGCCACCGCTCGAGTGGAACTCGATAACCACGACCAGGTGTGGCGGCCTGGCATGTTTGTCAAGGCAGACTTGCTGGGCGAGGACATCGCAGTGCCGCTGGCAGTGCCATTGGCTGCCTTGCAGAGAATAGCGGATCAATTGGTGGTATTTGGCCGTTATGGCGAGTTTTTTGAAATGCGTCCACTCAAACTGGGGCGCAGCGATGGACAGATGGTCGAGGTGATTTCGGGGTTATCTGCTGGCGAGCGTTATGCGGTGAGCAACAGTTTTATTATCAAGGCGGAGCTGGTTAAGGCGGGGGTGGCGCATGACCATTGAAGCAACGGATTGCAGCGGCCTGTGTCAGCCAGCTGCATTATGGTGCAGCGACCCATTGAGCCGGGGCTGTTCGCGGGCTGGGTCTTGCGTGCATGTTTGAGCGCATTTTACGAGCGACAATTGAGCACCGTGGGTTGGTGCTGCTGGCAGTGCTGGCGATGGCCTGGCTGGGGGTCTACAATTATCAAAAACTGCCGATCGATGCGGTGCCGGATATTACCAATGTCCAGGTACAAATCAATACGGCCGCGCCAGGCTATTCGCCGATAGAAGTCGAACAACGTATCACTTTTCCGCTTGAGACGATCATGGCCGGATTGCCCGGGCTTGACTATACCCGGTCGTTGTCGCGTTACGGGCTATCCCAGGTGACGGTGGTATTCCGGGATGAGATCGACGTATATTTCGCTCGTCAATTGGTCAGCCAGCGCATCCAGGAAGCAAAAGGCCGGTTGCCGCCTGGTATCGAGCCGGAAATGGGGCCGATTTCTACTGGTCTTGGCGAAATTTTCATGTGGACGATCGAGAGCCTGGAGGGTGCGCGCAAGCCGGATGGCACGGTCTATACGCCGACCGATTTGCGTGAGATCCAGGACTGGATCGTCCGCCCGCAATTGCGCATGGTCAGAGGCGTGACCGAGGTCAATACCGTAGGAGGGTATGTCAAGCAATTCCATGTGACGCCTCATCCGGAAAAACTGATCGCCTATGGGATTACGCTACAGGATATCGTTACCGCATTGGAGCGTAACAATGTCAATCTCGGCGCAGGCTATATTGAAAAAAGGGGCGAGCAGTATCTGGTGCGTCTGCCGGGACAGGTCGCCAATCTCGAAGAGATTGGTGAGATCACGCTAGGCAGCAGGCAGGGAACACCGCTGCATATCAGGGACCTAGCCGAGGTCCTGATTGGCAAGGAGTTGCGCACGGGTGCGGCCACCCAGAATGGCGATGAGGTCGTGCTGGGTACGGCCCATATGCTGGTCGGGGAAAACAGCCGTACCGTCGCGCGCGCGGTTGCCGAGAAACTGGCGGAAGTCAATCGCACGCTGCCGGCCGGCATTGTCGCCACCCCGGTTTATGACCGGACCAAACTGGTGGATGGCACGATCCGCACGGTCAGCCTCAATCTAATCGAAGGCGCCGCGCTGGTGATTGTCGTGCTGTTTTTGTTTCTGGGCAATATCCGGGCAGCGATTATCGCCGCGCTTGTGATCCCGTTATCGATGCTGTTTACGTTTAGCGGCATGGTCGCCAACCAGATCAGTGCGAATCTAATGAGTTTGGGGGCGCTCGATTTCGGCATTATCGTCGATGGCGCGATCGTGATAGTCGAAAACAGCATTCGCCATCTTGCACAGGCGCAAGCCAGGCTGGGGCGCAGTCTGAAGCGGGAGGAACGGCTGGCGCTGGTGTTCACAGCGACCCGACAGACGCGGCGTGCGCTGATCTATGGGCAGATTATCATCATGATTGTTTATCTGCCGATTTTTGCACTTTCGGGTGTCGAGGGCAAAATGTTTCATCCCATGGCGTTCACTGTCGTGATCGCATTGCTGGGTGCGATGATTTTATCGGTGACATTCGTACCGGCAGCGCTTGCGCTTTTCCTGACCGGAAATGTGGCCGACCGGGAAAGCTGGATCGTCGTGTGCTGTAAACGCGGCTATCAGCCCATGCTCGAAAAGGTGATGCGCAATCAGGGATTGGCCATTACCGTTGCGCTGGTTGCAATTGTACTGTCTGCGTTATTGGCGACTCGTCTCGGCAGTGAATTTATTCCCAGCCTGAATGAAGGGGATATTGCCTTGCACGCGATCCGCATTCCAGGCACCAGTCTTTCGACCGCGATTGCCATGCAGAACGAGCTCGAGAAAACCATCCAGTCCTTTCCCGAAGTGGAGCGCGTTTTTTCCAAGATTGGCACCGCGGAAATCGCAACCGATCCCATGCCGCCCAGCGTGGCGGATATTTTTATCATGCTGAAACCGCAGGCAGAATGGACGGGCCGGTATCGCACCAAGGATGCGCTGATCCAGGCGATGGAGCAGGCAGTTCTGCAGGTGCCAGGCAATAATTATGAATTCACGCAACCGATCGAGATGCGTTTCAATGAACTGATCGCCGGGGTGCGCGCCGATGTGGCTGTCAAAATATTCGGTGATGAGCTCGACCAGTTGCTTGCCTTGGGAGTGCGTGTCGAGTCGCTGCTTGCAGCTGTGCCGGGTGCGGCCGACGTGAAGGTCGAGCAGGTGACGGGATTGCCGGTATTGTCGATTGATGTCGACCGCGCCAGTGTCGCGCGCTATGGCTTGAATGTTGCCGATGTGCAGGACGCGGTATCTATTGCTGTCGCCGGCAAGCGTGCCGGCCTGATTTTTGAAGGGGATCGCCGTTTTGAATTGCAGGTGCGGCTACCCGAGTCGCTGCGGGCCGATATCGAGATTCTCAAGCATTTGCCAATTGGTTTGCCGGTCCAGGCTGAAAGGCCAGAGGCGATCGGGGCTGGTCAGCTGGCGCAAACCGGGTTGACCGCTTTTGTCACACTGGGGGAAGTCGCGCAGCTAGAGATTGTTCAGGGCCCGAACCAGATCAGCCGGGAAAATGGCAAGCGGCGCGTGGTGGTGACGGCTAATGTGCGGGGGCGGGATCTTGGCTCCTTTGTCAAGGAAGCCCAAGGCCTGATAGATACAAGTATGCAAATCCCCCCGGGTTACTGGCTGACCTGGGGGGGTCAGTTCGAGCAAATGCTCTCAGCCGCGCAGCGGTTGCAAATAGTTGTGCCCATTTCGCTGGGGCTGATTTTTATTCTGCTCTATAGCATGTTCGGTAATTTCCGGGATGGATTGCTGGTATTTACTGGTGTGCCGTTTGCGTTGACGGGAGGGGTATTGGCTCTGTGGATGCGCGATATTCCGCTATCCATTTCCGCTGGGGTTGGCTTCATCGCTTTGTCAGGGATAGCGGTGTTGAACGGGCTGGTCATGCTTTCGTTCATCCGTGAATTGCGTCAGCAGGGCGTCGCGTTGACAGAGGCGGTGCAGACGGGTGCGCTGACACGGCTGCGCCCGGTGCTGATGACCGCACTTACCGATGCAATCGGTTTCGCTCCCATGGCGCTGGCAACCGGTGTGGGTGCAGAAGTGCAGCGCCCGCTGGCAACGGTGGTGATCGGCGGCGTTTTTTCTTCGCTTGCGTTGACTTTGCTGGTTTTGCCGGTGCTGTATCATATGGCCTATCGGGCGAGAGTCAGGAAGTAGGTGTGTTTTTCAGGAACGGTCGGGCGCGCCAGCCTTGCGGAATAGCAGGCGAATTCAGCCTGAATTCGCTGTCCGCCATAGATACTGCTGAGCGTACAATAGCGACTTGTGTTACCTCTGCCTGGATCTGTCAGGCACGCTGGCCACGAAAAATGTCGAGACTTTTTACACTTTTTGAAGCTGATGGTCTGGCATATGGAAGACTGATTTCTTATCCTCATGTTTTTACGGATATAAAACCTTTTTATTGGGATTGGCATGGATCATGCTTGTCTATTAGGCAGGCGCTATAAAACTATTTCGCTTTTGTAGCAGGTTGTTATACTAATAAGCTTCCATTTTCCCCGAAGTTTTGCGTGAGAGGTGACAGACATGTCAGACAAGAAAATGCAAGAATCATCAGATCAGAGTTTGGACAATGACCAGATCCGCAACGCCCCCCAGCCGATTCGAAGAAAATTGCTGAAGGGCACAGTCGCGGTTCCAGTCATCATGACACTGCATAGCGGTGCAGTACTGGCACGGACAAGTAATCTTGTTGGGGCGGCGGTGGATAGCGAAACTGCAAAAATTGGTGACCAATATGTCTGTGCTCATAATGCTGATCCGGATCCGTCAGGTAAATATGATTTAGGTGATTCTCCTCAATTAGAGCTTGTAGATAATGTTGAAGAATGCCTTGGAACCGTGGATGATCCCAGGAGCGGAATACTGATCTCCGTTACCGCATATAATTCTCTCCAAGGCAGAGGATTTTCTACTGATCTTTAGTCAGTATGTTTGCGAACAGGAAATGTTCCTAGTACTCCGTTCCGTCAATTAGCTTGCAAATGAAATCGATGGATTCGCCTGCCAGGCTAGGCGCAAACCGCAGTCATAGCGTAGCTATGGCGAGGATTTGCAACAACGCATGACAGGCGAATCCATCGATTTCATGTAAGCATTTTGGCGGAACGGAGTACTAGCTTGAAACTCAAGTCAGGTAAAGCAACCGGAGTTGAATTAAAGCATATGGGCTCCAAGTAAATAAACTTTTCTTGATTCCCGGCTGTACTGACTTTGCTGCAAAGAATATAGGAGGTCTAATGAATCCGGAATTGGAGTTCTGGCACTATGAATCACTGGTATTCAGTCCTTTTTTCCTCATTGCGAATAGAAAACTGGGATGAGGAGTACACTGTTTTCCAACTAGCCTCTGGAAAAACGCATTTTCTGAACGCAATGGGCTTGCAAATCCTGGTCTTGCTTGACCAGGCGCCTGCGACACTTGATACCGTTTGCATCAAACTGGCCGAGTCATTTGCCGTAACCAATGATGCTCGGTTTCGGCAACAAATTGCTTCCACCTTGCAGCGTTACGAGGCGTTGGGACTGATCGCAAATGCCCGGAACGCTCCTTTGTGAGAATCGGCGAACTTTCTTTCGGACAATTCCGGGCCAGGCTGGCTGGCGAGGGATTGCGGGCGGGAATCGGTCCGTTCAATATCCACATCCAGACCCGACTCATGTCGCTGGTCAAAAATCTTTATACTTTGTATGCGCTGTATCCGTTGGCAGACGGTGAGCTGGCCGAGTTTCATGCCCGGGTGGTGCCCAAATATTCTCTGCGGCGTCCGTTCACGCCTTTCATTAGCTTTCTGGTCGACAATCAGGCGCCATTTCCGGCAGCGCCGGCGGCGCATGCGCTGCCCACCCTGGAATGGGGGATCAATCTGGCGATTGCCCTGCGCATCAATCATCTGCTGCTGTTTCATTCTGCGGCCGTGGAACGTAACGGTCATGTTCTGTTGCTGCCAGCCTGGCCCGGGAGCGGGAAGACGACGTTGTGCACGGCGTTGATGCATCGTGGTTACCGCCTGTTTTCCGATGAGTTTGGATTGATGGCGCCGCAATCTGCGCAATTCATGCCGATTCCCCGGCTGATGCCGCTCAAGAATCAGGCGATTGATGCTATTCGTAAATTTCTGCCGGAAGCGGTGTTGGGGCCGGAAATTCACGGCACGCAGAAAGGCACGGTCGCGCATGTGCGCCCATCTGAAGAAAGCATTGCGCGCATGCATGAGCCCGCCCAAGCGCGCTGGATTGTGTTTCCGAAATGGGTGCCCAATGCCGCGCTGCGGCTGGAATCGCTGCCCCGTTCCGAAGCATTCCTGCTGCTGGCGAGCAATGCTTTCAACTACGAGATGCTGGGAGAAAGCGCGTTCGATGCTGTTACCCGACTGGTGCGTAACTGTGAGTGCCGCCGACTGGTGTATTCGGATTTCGACAGCGCCCTGGCAGCACTCGACCGGTTGACCGATGACTGAGCATTTTTCCTCTCACCATCAACTGCTGCTGACAGCCCTGCGTGATCCTCGGGCGCTCACCGCTTATAGTATCGAGGAATGGGAGCTGTTGCTGCGGCTGGCCCGGCGCGTGAAGCTGCTCGGCTACCTGGCAGTCAGACTTGACGAACACAATTTGCTGGAGGTGATTCCGGCACGTGCCGCCAATCTGATACGCTCGGCTTTGATCCGGACCCGGAAATTCCAGCAACTGGCGCGCTGGGAGTTGGATCGTGTCCAGTGGGCGCTGCAGGATGATGCATCGTCCCTCATTGTGCTCAAGGGCATGGCCTACCTGCTGGCGGATTTGCCGATTGCCCGTGGCAGGCTGTTCGCCGATGTGGATCTGCTGGCGCCCAAGGGTAGTCTGCCTGGCATCGAGGCTACCTTACTGCAGAAAGGCTGGCGTCATCATCAAAATCTGACATCCTACGATGAGCGCTATTATCGTGAGTGGAGCCATGAATTGCCGGCCTTTGTGCACCGGGAGCGGGAAACCGAGGTGGATATCCACCATACGTTGGTCTCGCCTCTGGGCAAGCTCAAGCTGGATGCCACCGCTTTTAGGCAGGCGGCCATTCCGTTGGAAGGCGGGTGGTGTGTATTATGCCCGGAAGATATGACCCTGCATTGTGCGCTCAATTTATTCCAGAATAATGAGCTGGCGGATGATCTGCGGCATTTGCTGGATTTACACGAAATGTTGCAGTTTTTTAGCGACGGTCAGCCGCTATTCTGGCAAAAACTGGTGGATCGCGCCAACCAACTCGGATTGGGGTGGCCGCTGTTTTACGGCCTTTATTTCAGCCGCTTGCTTTTTCAAGCCACGCTGCCGGAGGGGCTGGAAGAAAAGCTGCATCAGCGGCCTGGCAGGCTGGCGCGCCGAGTGATGCGCGCTTGCGTACCGCTGGCTTTGTTGCCTCTGGATCCGGACAAGCCTTCGAGGCGTGCCGGCCTTGCCCGCTTGTGGCTTTATTGGCGAAGCCATTGGCTGCGCATGCCGTTCTCTGTGCTGTTGCCGCATCTTGCTTACAAATCTTATTTGTCGATTTTTCTGGGCAAGCCTGCAGAGAACAGACAGGCAAACCGGTGAATGTCAACACGTCCGAGCGCAGAGCGCATCCCTTGCACCCTATTGAAACAGAAAATGGTTCAACGGCATATTACAGTAAAAACAATGTTGCCAATCCAAGGAAGATGAAGAAACCACCGCTGTCGGTTACTGCGGTAATCATGACGCTCGAACCAAGTGCGGGATCGCGCCCGAGCTGCTTGCGTACCAATGGGATGAGCACGCCAACCAGCGCGGCCAACAGGAGATTCAGCAGCATGGCCAGCGCCAGCACCAGGCCCAGCTGTGCGTTCTGATAAATGATATAGGCAATAAACCCAATGACGCTTCCCCAAACGATGCCATTGACGATGCTGACGCCGATTTCCTTGGTAATCAGTTTGAAGGTGCTGTCCTGATTGACTTGGCCCAGCGCAATGGCACGTACGATCATGGTGATGGTTTGATTGCCCGAATTGCCGCCGACCCCGGCGACGATAGGCATTAATGCGGCCAAAGCCACCAGTTTCTCTATCGAATCCTCAAACAGGCCGATCACACGCGACGCGATGAAGGCTGTGACCAGGTTAATGGCAAGCCATGCCCAGCGGTTTTGGACGCTTTTCCAGATCGGGGCGAACAGATCTTCTTCTTCGCTCAGGCCGGCCTGGTTCCGGGCCTCATAATCAGCGCGTTCGCGCATGAAATCAATGACTGCGTTGACCGTGACCCGGCCCAGGAGCTTGCCGTCAGGCGTGACCACCGAAGCGGATACCAGATCATAGCGTTCAAAGGCCTGTGTGGCTTGTTCGGCTTTGTCATCGGGGTGAAACTTGACCATTTCCCGTTTCATGACCTCAACTACAGCCGTCTCCGGATCGCTGACCAATAACTGGTTTAGCAGCAAGACGCCTTTCAGATGTTCGTCGCGATCCACCACGAACAGTTGATCGGTGTGATCGGGAAGCTCGCCCAGGCGGCGCAGATAGCGCAATACGACTTCAATGCGCACATCCTCGCGCACGGTAATGACATCGAAATCCATCAATGCGCCGACTGCGTCCTCAGGATAGGACATGGCAGCCCGCAAATGTTCGCGTTCCTCCATGGGTAGCGAACGGAACACGTCCTCCATGACGTAGCTGGGCAGATCCGGTGCCAGATCGGCAATTTCGTCGGCATCGAGCTGTTCCGCCGCAGCAACCAGCTCCTTGCTGTTCATGTCTTCGATCAGTGTTTGGCGTACCGCGTCGGAGACTTCGAGCAGGACTTCCCCGTCATGCTCCGCCTTCACCAGTCCCCAAACAATCAAGCGATCATCGAGCGGGAGGGCTTCCAGAATATGCGCAATATCGGCAGGGTGCAGTCTGTTAAGCATGTTCTGCAGGCTGGCGAGATTCTGTTTTTGTATGACGGATTCAACCAAATCCGGACGAGGTGTATCTTGCAGGCGCACTAATCCGTCTACCAGCTTATATTTGCGCAGCAGGTAAATGACTTTTTGCAGTTTGTCTTCTAGGTTTTCGTTTTCGTGATTCTCTGCTGTCATGAAAGAAACTAGTAGTCGTCGAGATTAGGGGGCAGTGGAGAAAGCATGCGCTGTGATGCTTGTACCGAGCGCATCAGTATAGATTCTGCCGCGTGTGCCGGTTAGCGAGATGTACACCCAGGGAGTTTGTGACCTGGCATCCATGCGGCAGGTCTTGTCATCGTGCTCTTGTCGCATGATCCAGCGCGCTTCGCTACTATTGCTTGTCAGGCCAGAAGCTGATGCCAGACAGCCAAGAGCGCACAGAACATCCGCGAAAGAGAGAATCTAGCATCCGCTAAAATATTCTATCACGGAACCTTGGCAGCGCGCATGCGCGCCAGAATGATGCGCGTTTTGCCGAGTAGTTTTGGTGCGTTGCGGTGGGCATCGTAGTAACGTGGGTTGGGTATCATTGCCGCGAGCCAGGCCGCCTGTCTGGTAGTAAGAGATGAGGCCGGGACTCCGAAGTAGTGCTGGGCAGCGGCGCCGGCTCCGAATACACCTTCTCCCCATTCAATCACATTCAGGTAGATTTCCAGGATCCTTTGTTTTGAAAGCAATTCTTCTATCATGAGGGTGATGATCGCTTCCTGGAGTTTGCGCCATAGCGTTTTTTTATCCGATAGAAACAGGTTTTTGGCAAGCTGTTGACTGATGGTCGAGCCGCCGGCCGCCCATTTGCGTTGTTTGAGGTTTTTTTTCCAGGCAGTTTGGATGGCATCGAAATCAAATCCCTGGTGTTGCAGAAACCGGCCGTCTTCGGATGCGATCACCGCGCGTTTGAGATGATCCGAAATCTGTGCGTAGGTCACCCACTGATGACGCAATCCGGCATCAGGATTCTGTTGACGCAGAACGGCCAGCCGATTCTCCATGAAAGCGCTGGAAACGGGATTATGGGTGCGCCAGTAAACAATGTGTAACAGGAACCAGACTTGGTAGAGCAGGGCGCACGCCAGCAGAAATAACACTGTTCGCAGCAGCCATCGGCTGAGCCATCCTGAACGATGCGCGGACAGGCGGGGAGCCTTTGCAGCACTCACGAGGCATGGTGCAACTTGTCCCGGAGCTGCTTGATGACTGTTTGTGTTTCTGGACGGATGCCGCGCCACAGGAAAAAGGATTCGGCTGCCTGTTCGACCAGCATGCCTGTTCCATCCGCCAGGTGCTGAGCCCCTTGGGCCTGGGCAAATATCAGAAATGGGGTCGGCTTACTACTGTAAAGCATGTCGTAAGCAAGCGCAGTGGTTTTAAACAATCCCGCTGGCAGGGGAGGAAGCGCGTCTTGCAGACTGGCTGAGGTGGCGTTGATCAGGATGTCGAAATCCGCCCCGGCAAAATCCTGGTAATGGCCGGCCGCAATGTTGCCGTGACCGGCAAATTGCTGTTGCAGCGCCAGTGCCTTGGCAGGGGTGCGATTGGCAATTGCCAGTAACGCGGGGTGTTGCTGAAGTAGCGGCAAAATGGCGCCATGGGCGGCGCCGCCTGCGCCCATCAGCAAGATGCGCTTGTGCGCGATCGGAATACCACGGTTGATTTCGATATCACGGACTAATCCAGCGCCATCGGTATTGTCGCCCAGAATCATGCCGTTTGCCCTGAATTTGAAAGTATTGACGGCTTGCGCGGCCTTGGCGCGATCGGTCAGTTGAGTGGCTAGTGCATAGGCTTCCAGCTTGAAAGGGACGGTGATGTTCATACCTTTACCGCCCTGCTGCTGAAAGGTTTTGACTGTTTGAACGAAACCGTCCAGCGCTGCCAGGATGGCTTCATAGCGCATGATCTGGCCGGTTTGCCGCGCAAATTCATGCTGAATGAAGGGCGACTGGCTATGTTTGATGGGGTTGCCGATGACGGCGTAAGTATCAGTCATTCTGGTGGCCTCGGCTGAATGTATCGGAATATGCAGAATGCATGGTGCGGAATCTGGCGGCCGGATTGGTTCATTTGCTCAATAGCTTGTCTGCCCGCGAAAAGACCCAGGTGCGGGTAATATGCAAAATATCGGTATCGCGTTTGATGTCTGGAGGAAAGGGGGCGAAGCCATTGCGTGCAGCGAGCCTGACAATCCGGATGGCGGCATCATCCAGTATCTGTATGCCTGATGAGCGGTCGATGCCTATCGATTCCAGACTGCCGTCAGAACGGATGCCTACCGTCAGTTGCAGACTGCCGTAAAGTTTTTCTTTCCTGGCGGCTTCCGGGTAGTTCAGATTGCCGATACGCTCGACTTTGAGGCGCCAATCCTCCAGATAGCGGGCGAAACGATATTCACGCGTACGGGCGCCAATAAATTTGCGCTTGGGACGCTTCTGGTAAGCTTCGTGCTCCTTGGCGATTTGTGCTTCCAGGCGAGCAATTTCGCGGCTGCGTTGCAGTAAATCGGTATTTTTATCCGGGCTGGCTGGTTGTGCTTGCGCAGATTTGGCCTGGGGAGGTGTTTGCACAACAGTGGTTGCGTTCTCGGCCGCTGTCAACAGCTTCCTGACTTCTTTTTCCAGCTGCTGGGTTTTCTGTTCGGCCTCGGCGAGCTCGACCACCGGCTTGACGCCAGGCAATACCGGAAGCGGCGTTTTGGCACGCCGGTCCTCATCAATGTTGCCGCCTCCGTCGAGGTTGGCCTGGGCCAACACATGGGTGTCGACCGGTTTGGATCCGGATTGGCTATTGACCAGAATCACATCTATTGATTTGGCCACCTTGGTAGATGTTGGCTCGGGAAGCTTGAACGATACGCTCAGCAGGATGAATGCATGGAGTATCAGGGACAGCAGCAGTGCAATATAAATCTTGCGATGTTGCCGAGCTGAATCATTCACAATATCCGTATGCAACATAGGGTGTTAATTTTCACTTTTACTGCGGAAAGTGGCGTTCAATGAGCGTTCGATTAAATCGATTTGTGAAATTTCCAATACGACTGCTGTCCCGGGCGCCAGATCCGGCAGCGAGGGAACCCGGATCGTCAATGGCAAGCGATCAAGTCTAACCAGATTCTCTTTGATGACCACAGCGTCAGCGATATGGATATTTTCCTGCAATAGCCAGCGCAGGCACCAATAACGCTCCATGCCGCGCTGAAACTCCGCATAAGTCGCGTAAGCCAATTCGAAATCCCGCATGGCGATTAATATCGCATCACTGTCCCGGGTGTAGGGGGGAGGCGTTTCGGATACAAACGCGATCAGCTGACGCTGGTTGATGAGATCAACATAGCGGCGCATGGGCGAGCTGCTCCAGGCATATTGCGATACGCCCAGGCCTTGATGCGGAGCGGGAGAGAGGCTCATTCTGACCTTGCCGTTACCCTGGCTGCGATAAATGCCCGCGAGCCCCGCATCCGCAAGCTGTTTGCCCCATTCGGCATTTGCGAAAATCATCAGTTCCGACACCACTCTGTCGATGGGTGCCCCGCGGCGGCGTTCGTAAATCATGACATGATCTTGCTCAACAACAAAACTATAATCGACTTTATCGCTGTTGCTATCCTGTTCCTTGCCGCGCAGTTTTTCCATTTTGCAAGCAAAATTCCAGAGCAACTGAAGTTCACGGGCAAAAGGATAATCCAGTTGATTGTCTCTGAGCGTGTCCTCGTTGAATTGCTGTTCGAGGGTATCGTGGCGCAAATTGGTGGATACCTGGATGGTCTCGATCTTGCTGAAGGTCTCGGTGACGGTAAAGTCATCTGCAACATTAAGATAAAGCGAAAGCACTGGGCAGCGGCGTGATTCACCCAATGTGTAATGCTGAATTACTTCCTCGGGCAGCATGGTAATTTTATGACCAGGCAGATAGACCGTCGATAAACGTCTGGCAGCTGCTTGGTCGAGATTGGATCCCGGCGTGATGCCCAATGCGGGCGCAGCGATATGGATCCCGATCCGGAAACTGCCATAGCTCAGCGGGGTGACTGAGAATGCGTCGTCGATTTCGGTGGTGGCTGCATCATCGATACTGAATGCAGTGACATCTGCCAGCGGCAAATCTTCCAGGTCGGTTCTGATGAAATCTGCAGCATGCGGATCAAACGCGGTCCCTTCTGGGAAGTGCTCATACACGAACTGATTGAAATGATAATCATGGGCTGACGGAATCGCGCCGCATTCCTTCAGCAGTTTGGGTACACTTAATTTGGTGGCATTGCAGGCTGACTCAAGCGCTTTCCATTCAATTGTATTTTTGTCGGGCCGGTAAAGCAGATCGTTCACGAGCGGCTTGAATGCATCCGGAAGCTTGAAGGCCGTCAATTGTTCCACATAACTCGCCTGTTTTTCCGCAGCCAGGCGTTTTTTTTCCTGACTGGCCAGCGCCGCCTGCAAAATTTCCGGTGGCGCAGCCTTGTAGCGGCCGTGCCCCTTTCTGTGGAAATAGATCGGGTGGCTGTTCAGCAGCATCATGACGGCGGCGATTTCCACAGGGCTGGGTGTATGGCCAAAATATTCGGTCGCCAGATCGGCGCCAGTAAATTCCTGGTTCTCCTCACAACATTCCCAGAGGAAATCTACATCCAAGTCATCGACGATCTCTTGTGCCTGCTGCATGAATTCGCACAGAGACGGCGTTTCAAAGCGTAGCAGTACCGCGGCCGCTTTGATTTTCGAGCGCTTGCCATGCATGGCTTCAATTTGTAGCGAGGTCGTATTGTCGGCAAGTATACCGCCAACCTTGAAGCCCCCGGCTTCTTCATAAAAAACGTTCACCAAATCAATCCTCAGGGCGGGCCAGAAATGCAGGTATGTGAGTCATTGTGTTAATAATATGATGCTGACGCGAGTTTAATTCAAAAGATAGATCATAGCGGGAGTGGCGTTGTTCGCAAGGTCGATTGCAGCGGCTGAAACATGCCGAATTCACCCGTGCGCGCGGAGTGAAAAGAAATCCTGCCGTTCATGTTAACATAATGGCCATGAGACAAAAAAATCCATAATGGCAAAAGGGCGTCGGCTGTTTGCAAGTGCAGAATGGTCCTGCATGGCCGACATCGAGGCAGGGCGCGGCCTCGGGATGGATTGCCAGGACATTGGGAGTAAGTGGCGGCTATGTTAAACGGAAACAAACGGATGATCGGGGCGAAATGCGCTTTTGAAGCGAATGTTCCAATTATGAATGGCTTTGCCGCCTATTTCAATGATGTCCTTTTTTTGCAGGTCAGTTTCTATGAAACAATGATCAGCGTCTCCTGAATTAAGTAAACTACTGCATTTTTCTAAACTCCAATCTCATTCTAAGCTGATGGTAAGAACGCGTTTTGCTCCCAGTCCCACTGGCTATCTTCATATTGGCGGTGCACGCACCGCCCTATTTTCCTGGGCATTCGCCCGCAACCAGGGCGGAAAATTCATTCTGAGAATAGAGGATACCGATCTTGAGCGCTCCAGCCAGCAATCTGTGCAAGCCATTCTTGATGGGATGGCCTGGCTCGGTCTCGATTATGACGAAGGGCCCTATTATCAAATGGAGCGCTTGAACCGCTATCAGGAAGTCGCTGAGCAGCTTCTGCAGCATAATCTCGCTTATTATTGCTATGCCAGCAAGGAAGAACTTGATATCTTGCGGGAACAGCAGCGTGCAGCTGGTCTCAAACCCCGTTATGACGGGCGCTGGCGTGACAGCAACCAGTCTCCTCCGGCAGGGGTCAAGCCGGTGATTCGCTTGAAAACGCCCCGGGAAGGGCATGTGGTGTTCAATGATCTGGTCAAGGGTAAAGTCGCTGTGGCCAATCACGAGCTGGATGATTTGGTGCTGGTGAGAAGCGACGGCACTCCGACCTATAATTTTGGTGTGGTGCTCGACGATCTGGATATGGGCATTACGCATGTCATCCGGGGTGATGATCATGTCAATAATACGCCCCGGCAGGTCAACATCCTGAAAGCACTGGGTGCGTCCATTCCTGAATATGCGCATGTGCCGATGATCTTGGGGGCCGATGGCGAGCGGCTTTCCAAGCGGCATGGTGCCGTCTCTGTGACGCATTACCGCGATCAGGGCTATTTGCCGGAAGCGCTGATCAATTACCTGGCCCGTTTGGGCTGGTCGCATGGAGACGAAGAAATCTTCAGTCGTGGACAGTTGATTGAATGGTTTGATCTGGCTGCAATTAATCGTTCGCCTGCAAAATTCAATCCGGAAAAACTAGGCTGGCTGAATCAGCAATATATCAAGGTGGCAGATGATGCGCGTCTGGCGGCATTGGCTATGCCTTTTCTAAAAGTAAGAGGATGCGATCCGGCGGGTGACCCTGATTTGGCCAGGATTATGCATCTATTGAAAGAGCGCGTAAGCACCATCGAGGAATTGGCTGATGCAGCGGTTTATTTTTTTCGACCGATCGAGCCAACCGAAGAACTTAAATCACGCCATTTCAAGGCCGGGATCTATCCGGCTCTGCAGCATTTGATCAGTCAACTTGCTTCGATTGAATGGAAACGGGAGGCCATTCATGGCGAGATCAAGGAAACTATTGCCCGGCATGGCCTGAAATTTCCAAATCTGGCCATGCCGCTGCGCGTGATGGTGACGGGCGAAGTGCAGACACCTGCCATTGATGCGGTGCTGGAGCTGCTTGGGAGAGAAGAGACGCTGAAACGCATGCAGCATCAACTCGACATGTTTCCAAAGTGACATGTAAGCCTGAACCACAGATTGTGGACCACACTGAGATGTTTATAACACGCTGCTTTTTATTTTTTGCTGCGTTGCAATGCGTCTTGCAATTCGATACCGCTGTTTGGCTGGAGGGCGTGTGAGCATTTCCGGCAGTTTTCTCCAGATCCGGACCCTGTTTGTCATGGTTTCTGGTTAACGTTACGTCTTAATACAATTTTTAAATCTGCGCTCCTCAGTTAACAGCTCCATCAAGCGGCAACAACATAAATTTATCCTTTGCGGAAAATGCTCAGGCTAGCTTGCAAGTGTGCTGGATACAGTGAGGATTCACGATCTGGCAGATCCAGGGTTGTCTGGCGATAGCTGGCAATACACATCTCCTGGCAGAGCATGATGTCTTGATCAGCGCCCGCAGTCTGCGCATGCCGGCCAGTCCGGCTGAGGAAGCTAAATTAAAAGGTTTTTTATGACAATGCATGAACAACGTACGGCTTTGCTTAAACAATTGCTTGCTGAGCGGATACTCTTGCTGGATGGCGCGATGGGGACGATGATCCAGAGCTACAAGCTGAGCGAGTCGGATTACCGGGGGGAGCGTTTTGCTGATTTTCCGCACGATCTCAAGGGCAATAATGATTTGCTGTCGCTAACCAGGCCGGACGTGATTCGTTCGATTTATCGTGCCTATCTCGAAGCCGGGTCGGATATCATCGAGACCAATACCTTCAGTTCCAATGCGCCGTCGATGGCCGATTACCACATGCAGGATCTGGTCTACGAGCTCAATCTGACTGGTGCGCGTTTGGCATTTGAAGAGGCGCGGGCGATGGAGAGCAAATCGCCCGGTCAACCCCGTTTTGTGGCCGGGGTGATTGGCCCGACCACCAAAACGGCCTCTATTTCACCTGATGTCAATGATCCCGGCTTCCGTGCGGTTACTTTTGACCAGCTGGTCGACAGCTATTCCGAATCGGTGCGTGGGCTGGTCGATGGCGGGGTGGATATTCTGCTGGTCGAGACCATATTTGATACCCTCAATGCCAAGGCGGCATTGTTCGCCATCGATCAATATTTTGAGACCCATGGCATCCATCTGCCGGTGATGATTTCTGTCACGATTACCGATGCCTCAGGACGCAATCTTTCCGGGCAAACGCCGGAAGCTTTCTGGAATTCAGTGCGTCATGTGCAACCCCTGTCGGTCGGAATCAACTGCGCGTTGGGCGCAGAGCTGATGCGTCCTTATGTCGAGGAAATGTCGAATGTGGCCGAAGTGTATACCAGCGCACATCCCAATGCCGGTTTGCCGAATCCACTGGCGGAGACAGGTTACGATGAAACGCCCGAGTATACCGCGCGTTTGATCAAGGATTTCGCGCAATCAGGGTTTGTCAATATAGTGGGCGGATGCTGTGGGACAACACCGTCACATATCGCAGCCATTGCGCAAGCCATAGCTGGCGTACCCCCCCGCAAGCTGCCGGATTTGCCCAAGAAACTGAGGCTATCCGGGCTGGAGCCACTCAATATCGACGAAGATTCGCTGTTTGTGAACGTCGGGGAACGTACCAATGTGACCGGTTCCAAAGCCTTCTCACGCCTGATTCTGAACGACAATTATGCCGAAGCGCTGGCCATCGCGCGCAGTCAGGTAGAAAACGGGGCGCAGATCATCGATATCAATATGGATGAAGCGATGCTCGATTCGCAGAAAGCGATGGTGACCTTTCTCAATCTGGTCGCAGCCGAGCCGGATATCAGCCGGGTGCCGATCATGCTGGATTCCAGTAAATGGTCGGTGATCGAAGCGGGCCTTAAATGCGTGCAAGGTAAGGCGATCATCAATTCCATCAGCCTCAAGGAAGGCGAAGCGGAGTTTCTGCACCATGCCAAGCTGGCGCGCCGTTACGGGGCAGCGGTGATCGTCATGGCCTTCGATGAGAGCGGGCAGGCTGATACCCTGCAGCGTAAAGTGGAGATTTGTACGCGGAGCTACCAGTTGCTGACTGAACAAGCTCACTTGGCGCCAGAGGATATTATTTTCGATCCCAATATTTTCGCCATTGCCACCGGTATCGAAGAGCACAACAACTACGCGCTCGATTTTATTCAAGCGGTTCAGATTATCAGAAAGACTCTGCCGTATGCCAAGATCAGCGGTGGCGTGTCCAACGTCTCATTCTCGTTTCGTGGCAATGAACCGATTCGTGAAGCGATACACACCGCGTTTTTATATCACGCCATCCAGGCTGGCATGACCATGGGCATTGTCAATGCCGGGCAACTGGGCGTCTACTCGGACATTCCTGCAGATTTATTGGAGCGTGTTGAAGATGTGCTGTTGAATCGGCGGCCTGATGCGACCGAACGGCTGGTGGAATTTGCGGAACATTTCAAAGGGCAGAAAAAAGAACAGGTCGAGGATCTTGCCTGGCGCGAGGAACCGGTGCGTCAGCGTTTGACGCATGCGCTGGTCAAGGGTATCAGTACCCATATCGTTGAGGATACCGAGCTTATCCGGCAGGAAATCGAGCAGCAGGGCGGCAAACCGATTGAAGTCATTGAAGGGCCGCTCATGGATGGCATGAACGTCGTGGGTGATTTGTTCGGAGCGGGCAAAATGTTTTTGCCGCAAGTGGTCAAATCCGCGCGCGTGATGAAGCAGGCAGTGGCTTATCTGTTGCCATATATCGAGGCTGAGAAAAAAATTTCCGGGGATAACAAGCCCAAAGGCAAGATTGTGGTGGCTACGGTTAAGGGGGATGTGCATGATATCGGCAAGAATATCGTGGCGGTGGTCCTGCAATGCAATAATTTCGAAGTCGTTAATATGGGGGTCATGGTGCCCAGCGCGAAGATTCTGGAAACCGCGCGCCAGGAAAAAGCCGATATTATCGGCCTGTCAGGATTGATTACCCCATCTCTGGAGGAAATGGCGCATGTCGCCAAGGAAATGGAGCGCGAAGGGTTTACCGTGCCACTGCTGATCGGCGGAGCGACCACCTCGCGCGTGCATACGGCAGTTAAAATTGCGCCGCACTACAGTGGCGTGACGGTATGGGTGCCCGATGCCAGCCGTGCCGTGGGCGTGTGCAGCAATCTGATGTCGCAGGATCTCCATGCCGGCTATATCGAGCAAGTCAAGGCCGAGCAGGAGAAAAACCGCGCGCAACACAAAAACAAGAAAGGGCCTTCCAAATTATTGTCACTTGAGGAGGCTCGGGCCAATGCATTCAAGACCGACTGGAAAGCGTGCGCGCCCCGGGAACCAAGTTTTTTGGGATTGCGGACCCTTAACAATTATCCACTGGAAACCTTGGTGCCCTATATTGACTGGACACCCTTTTTCCAGGCATGGGAGCTTTCGGGGCGCTACCCGGCGATCTTGCAGGACGAAATTGTCGGCGAGGCGGCCAGCAATCTTTTCCGGGATGCCCAGGCCATGCTCAAAAAAATTATCGAGCAAAAATGGCTGTCAGCCAATGCCGTGATCGGCCTCTTCCCCGCCAATACGGTTAACCAGGATGATATCGAAATCTATGCTGACCGGAGTCGTAGTCAAGTATTGATGACGTATCACACACTCCGGCAGCAAACGGTCAAACCTACTGGACGGCCTAATCTGGCACTGGCCGATTTCATCGCGCCACGCGAGACGGGGGTTGCGGATACGATAGGCCTGTTCGCGGTCAGCGCTGGTTTCGGTATCGACGAACGGGTGCAGGCTTTCGAATCCGCGCATGATGATTACAGTGCCATCATATTGAAGGCGCTGGCTGACCGACTGGCAGAAGCCTTTGCCGAGCATATGCATGCCCGTGTCCGCCGTGAATTCTGGGGATATGCGAGCGCGGAGGATCTTGGGAACGATCAGCTGATTGATGAACAATATCAGGGCATCCGCCCGGCGCCAGGCTATCCTGCATGTCCCGATCATACCGAGAAAGGGCCACTGTTCGCGCTGCTTGAGGCGGAGAAACGGACCGGCATCATCGTGACAGAGTCTTACGCAATGGTGCCGACCGCCGCAGTGTCCGGTTTTTATTTCGCACATCCGGCATCCTCTTATTTTGCGGTGGGAAAAATCGGCAAGGATCAAGTAGAGGATTATGCAAAACGAAAAGGTTGGACGCTGGAAGAAGCAGAAAGATGGCTGGCGCCGGCACTGGCTTATGAACGTTAAGCCCGGATTCTCCGGTGGGCGATCATGCTGCTGCCCATCCAACTGGGGAATCTGGGTGCAATTTGTCCAGAACGAACCAACTTGACTATGATTTGAGGGGTGAATTTGACGGCTGAATGGATAAATCCACTGCTGGTGGGGCTGGTTATTCTGTTTCTTCTACTGACCTTTGTGCGGGAATGGACCAAGCCGGATATCGCAGTGATTCTTGCAGTGGCGGCATTGCTGATACTGGGCCTGCTGGACAGCAACCAGGTGCTGAGTGTTTTCAGCAACAGTGCGCCGATTACGATTGCAGGGTTGTTTATCATCAGCGCGGCGCTTGAAAAGACGGGTTGTGTGGGTAAACTCGTGCAGTGGATAGGCGGGGCGGCAGGAAAGAGTGAACAGAAATTGCTGGCCATCATCATGCTCACGGCGCTGTTGGTTTCTCCCTTCATCAACAACACGCCAGTCGTGATGGTGATGATGCCTGCCATCATTACGATGGCCACGCGGCTGCAGGCAGCGCCTTCGCGTTTTCTGATTCCGCTTTCTTATGCGACGATCCTGGGCGGCATGATGACCATGGTCGGTACTTCGACCAATATTCTGGTCGATGGTGTCGCGCGCGATATGGGATTGGCCGCCTTCGGTGTTTTTGAAATTACCGTGCCAGCCGCCTTTCTTGGCCTGCTGGGGTGTTTGTTCATTTACTTTTTTGCGCCCAAAGTGCTGCCTGTGCGTGAAACGCTGGCCCAGCAGTTTGTCGGGATGAGCGACCGGGCCTTCATGACCGAACTGTTTGTGCCCGAGAACTCGAGGCTGGCGGGAAAAACCCTGGCTGAAGCCAAACTGGGGCAGGCGGGTGTATCCGTGCTCAAGCTATTTCGTGGCGATGAGATAATTTCCTCTCCGCTGGTTGACACCCGCCTGCAGGTTGGCGATCGGCTGGTGGTTCACAGCAAAAGCAGTGCGATGATGGATCTGCATTCGTCCGACCTGGTCGGGCTGCAGGGTAATGCGGGGCATGATCTTGAGACATTGCGGCGCAAGGATGCAATTGTCATCGAGGCGATTGTGGGCTCAAGTTCGCGTTATACACAACGGCCAATCCGTGATCTGGATTTGCTAGCACGTTACGGCATCCATTTGATTGCGGTGCATCGTAAAGATGCCAGTATCGGGGATGTGGTCGATGACTTTCAACTGCAGTTTGGTGATGTGTTGCTGGTGGAGGGCACGGCGACACAGATCAGGCGGTTTTGTGAGAATGGGGACTTGTTTGCATTGACGGAAGGCAAGGTGACAACGCCCCGTCAACATAAGGCGCCCATTGCCCTGGCTGTGATAGCGGGTGTCATGCTGCTGGCCGCTTTCAAAGTGATGCCGATCGAAGCGCTGGCAATCATAGGGGTGGCGGTTGTGCTGGCGACAGGCTGTATTCGTTCGGACGAGGCCTATAAAGCGATCGAATGGCCGCTGATCGTGATGATTTTCGGTATGCTGGCAATCAGTATTGCTATGCGCGAATCGGGCTTGGCCGATATGGTGGCAGGCTGTCTGTTATCGCTGGGCATTGGGCTGGATCCTTGGTGGATGTTGCTGGTGGTGATCTTACTGACTTCCACGTTGACTGAAATGTTAAGCAACAATGCCGTGGCTGTGTTGATGACACCGGTCGTGATCGGTCTTGCGCAACAAATGGGCGTTGATGCACGGCCTTTCGTGGTGGGCGTCATGTTTTCTGCCAGTATGAGCTTTGCGACACCGATTGGCTATCAGACCAATACGCTGGTGTATAGCGCGGGTAATTATAAATTCAGTGATTTTGCGCGATTAGGCTTGCCGCTCAACATACTGCTGGGATTAGGTGCAGCCTGCCTGATTCCATTCTTCTGGCCGCTGACGGGACCTTAATACCATTTTGGCCGGCGGCTGTGCCGGCATTCCGCAGGCTTGGCTGCGACAATTTGTCGCATTCTCAGCGCATGACTCTTGGGTGATAATGAGTTGCCATTTTTTCAGCACGCTTGACAAGCGTGCTGAAAAAATGGCTTTGCAAGCTGGCTCATTTACCCTGGAATTCCTGGTGGATCGCGATTTCACATTTGAAAGCCGTACATGCCAGCCTCTCAAACCGGGATTTTCAGGTTCACTTAAATTAGGTATAGCAATATGCTGCGACTGATTAAGGTGTTGATGCTCGTGTCAGGCTTGTCCTGCATGGTTTTGATCCGCAGTGATGCGCTCGTTCATGCCGGCAACAGCGCGCTGGTCATGGATAATCCTGCCGGAATAGGCGCAAGGTTGCCACGTTTGGCGCCATTGGCGGATGGTTCAACCTTGTTGAGTTGGATCGAGGATGATGAAGAGGGTCATATCTTGAGATTCGCCGTGCATGAGCAAGGTCGCTGGGTTAGACAGGGCGTCGTTGCGCACGGTCAGAACTGGTTCATTAATTGGGCTGACTTTCCTTCCGTGACGGCGATTGACGAGACTTTCTGGGTGGCGCATTGGCTGCTCAAAACGCCTGGTGGGGGCAGTTATGATTACGATATACAGCTGTCGTTTTCCAGGGATGCTGGCCAGACATGGAGCAAACCCCAAACGCCCCATCGGGATAACATCGCGGCGGAGCATGGGTTTGTGTCGATTTTCCCAGTCGAAGGGGGTGTGGGTATCATCTGGCTGGATGGACGAGCTTATAAACAATCACAGCCGGGCAAATTTGCATTGCGTTATGCACAACTCAATGACAACGGTGTGCTAGGACCGGAGGTAGTGATCGACGATGATACTTGCACTTGTTGCTGGACTGCGGCCGTTACTACCTCATCCGGGCCAGTCGTTGCCTGGCGCGGGCGACGTGCAGGGCAAGTCCGGGATCATTACACGGCTCGCATGATGGGGGATCGGTGGACGGCGCCTGCCGGACTCGGTGGCGAAGGCTGGTCGATCGACGGCTGTCCGGTAAATGGACCTGCCTTGGCGGCCAAGGACAATCAGGTAGTGGCTGCATGGTATACTGCACAGGGTGACCGCCCAAGGATTAGCGTGGCTTTTTCCAATGATGCCGGCCGACATTTTTCGAGAGCGATTGATGTCGATGCCGGCAAGCCTGTAGGCCGGGTGAGTCTGGCCTGGTTGGATCAGCAGACGGCGCTGGTGGCATGGCTGACCGCAGTGGACCGGGAGCATAAACAATCGTGGCTGGCCGTACGCAAGCTGACATCCGACGGCTTGATGGGCGCAGTCGTTCCTTTGGCGCCTGTCAGTGCCGGGCGTGGCGCCGGTGTGCCGCAGCTGGTTCGTAACCAGGCAGGATTTATGTTGGCGTGGACGGAGTCCACGCCCGAGTACCGAGTACGCACCATGCAGTTCTCCCCAGGGATCCTGGAATAATGTTTTGTTTCGATTGATTATCCTGGGAACCTCGTTTGGATGAGGTTCCCAGGATAATGCCAGGTCGGCGCTTGCTCGTCGTGCCGGGCTGCCCGTCTCTTGGTTTTATCCATCTTTTGGGTAGAACGGTTTTCTGCAATTTGTCATTGGCATGGCTTCCGGAATTATTTTCAGAAATGGCTTGCAATCCTCTGCGAAATCAGTGAAATTTCATGGTTATCGGCAATATGAGTCATCAGAAGCCGGTTTTTTTTAGACAATTTCATCAGGGAGGGTAAGAAATGCAATACAAGAGTATCGAAGAATTCAGAAACTATGTTGCAGACAGGAATCCGGGGCAGCCTGAGTTTCTGCAGGCCGTTACCGAGGTTATCGAGAGCCTGTGGCCGTTCATCACGGATAACCCACGTTACGCCGAGCATGGTTTATTGGACCGTTTGGTCGAACCAGAGCGCGTGATTATGTTTCGCGTGGCCTGGGTGGATGATCATGGCGATGTCAAAGTCAACCGCGGCTACCGTATCCAGCATAATTCAGCTATCGGGCCCTACAAGGGCGGGACACGTTTCCATCCCTCGGTCAATCTTTCCATTCTGAAGTTTCTTGCGTTTGAACAGACGTTTAAGAATGCGCTGACAACGCTGCCCATGGGCGGGGGCAAGGGCGGGTCGGATTTCGATCCCAAGGGCAGGAGTCCGGGTGAAATTATGCGCTTCTGCCAGGCATATGTGAGCGAATTGTTCCGGCATATCGGTTCGGATACCGATGTGCCAGCAGGAGATATCGGTGTGGGCGGACGGGAAGTCGGATACATGGCCGGGATGGTAAGAAAGTTGACCAATCGTTCCGATTGCGTGTTCACCGGCAAGGGGCTTAGCTTCGGCGGATCGCTGTTGCGACCGGAAGCGACAGGCTACGGTGTCGTCTATTTTGTCGAGGAAATGTTGAAGCATGCCGGCCGTTCTCTGGATGGCGCGCGTGTAGCGGTATCCGGTTCCGGGAATGTGGCGCAATATGCGATCGAGAAGGCCATGGCATTTGGGGCCAAAATTGTCACGATTTCGGATTCCAGTGGCAGTGTTGTCGACGAAGATGGCTTTACACCCGAGAAGCTGGCTGTGCTTGCGGAAGTCAAGAACCACCTTTACGGGCGGGTGAATGAATATGCCGAGCGGGTCGGCGCCAAGTTTCTGCCTGGCGAAAAGCCCTGGCATGTGCCAGTGGATGTCGCACTGCCCTGCGCGACTCAGAACGAAATCAGTGATGACGACGCGGCTATCTTGATCAAGCATGGCGTAAGCTGTGTGGCCGAAGGTGCAAACATGCCTTGTACGGCAGGGGCTGTGGCACGTTTTGAACATGCGAAAGTTATTTTCGCTCCGGGGAAAGCCAGTAATGCCGGCGGGGTTGCGACATCAGGCCTTGAAATGAGTCAACAGGCCATGCGGCTTTTCTGGACACATGAAGAAGTGGATATGCGATTGCAGGAAATCATGAGGGCCATTCATCAATCCTGTATCGATTATGGCACTAAAAACGATGGAAGCGTCAATTATGTGGATGGCGCGAATATTGCTGGTTTCGTCAAGGTTTCCGATGCAATGCGGGCTCAAGGTGTCATCTGACGGTGGATGAGCGGTTGTACGCTTCCCGGCATTGCATCAAACTGATCCGAGCAAATTGGTGATAACCTCTTTTATCCAGACATCGATGCATAATTTTCCCTGTAGGCTAAAGTGTGCAGCAAAGACAACCCCGGAGAAAACCGGGGTTGTCTTTGCTTGACGGCCGGAGATTGCCACAATCGAGCAGGTGGTGGATTGGGTGATGGTTTGTGTCATGGTTTTAACCGATGGATAGGTGATGAAAAAAATTCTAGCTGGATTTATGCTGATATTTTGGGTCGAGACGCTGGTTGCAGGTGTTGACGATGATTTTTTGGCGATCCGGGAAGCGTTCCGAGTGGGTGATGCGGTGCGTGTCGCCAAATATGCAGACCGCATGAAGCATCATGTGTTGTCGCCTTATGCTGAATACTTTCAGTTGCGTTTATCGTTGGAAGACAGCAATGTCAGTTCAATCAGAGCATTTCTGGCGCGACATGAGGGCAGCCTCGTGGCCGATAAAATGCGAGGAGACTGGTTGCGTTTGCTGGGAAAACGCCAGCACTGGGCAGTTTTTGCCGAAGAATATCCGAAACTGGTCAATCAGGATGATACGTTGAGGTGCTACGCCTTGCAGCATCGGCTACTCAACCAGGATGAGGCGGCTGTCGAGGCGGTGCGTGCACTCTGGCTGACGGGACGCAATATGCCGGATAGTTGCATCGCGACTTTCGATAAGCTGATCAAGGCTGGCAAAATATCGATAGAGGATGTCTGGTCCAGAATCAGATCGGCGCTTGAAGCCGGCAATACCGGTGTGGCTAAATATACAAACAAGTATCTGCCGCGTAACCTGGCGCTCAATTTACAAAAAGTCAACGCCGCAGCCAAGGATCCCAGGCACTTTTTCGACAAGCAGGCCAGCTACGGGTCGCGTGCTGAACGGGAGGTTGTATTGTTTGCGCTGCTGCGCCTGTTGCGTAGCGAGACCAATCAGGCTTTCGCACGTTGGCACAAAGTTCGCGATCGTTTTCCGGCAGTGGATCAATCCTATTTCATGGGTAATCTCGCATATTGGGCTGCGATCAGGCAGGATGAGCGGGCCCTAAACTGGTTTGCGGAGGCTACGCGCGGCAAACAGGTTTATCCGCTTTCCGATGTCAAATTGGCCTGGCAGGCCAGGGTGGTCCTGCGTGCGGGCAACTGGACATTGTTGCTGGACAGTATTGATCATATGCCGGACGAGATGCGCCAGGAAGATGTTTGGCGCTACTGGCGTGCGCGGGCGCTGAATACCACTGGCAAGCATGCAGAGGCCAACGCGTTGCTGGCGCCTTTAAGTCATGAACATGGCTTCTATGGACTGATGGCCAAGGAAGAGCTCGGCGCGATGTTCAGCGTGCCGGCAACTGCATATCAGCCCCGGCCGAATGAAGTCAGTGCCATGGAAAAAGTCCCTGGAATCCGCCGGGCCCTGGCGTTGTACCAACTGAATCAAAGGATCGAAGCAAATCGTGAATGGATCTGGACGATACAGGATTTCACGGATGAGCAACTGCTGGCAGCGGCCAGGGTAGCCCAGCGCCATGGCATCTATGACCGCGCCATCAATACGGCAATCAAGACAGTGTCACGCCATGATTTCAGTTTGCGTTATCTCGCACCTTACCGTGACCAAATGCGCGCGGTGCTACAGCAGCATCAGCTGGATGAAGCATTTGTGTACGGGCTTATCAGACAGGAAAGCCGGTTCATCGCGGATATCAAATCGGGTGCGGGCGCCATGGGTCTGATGCAGCTCATGCCGGCCACGGCCAAATGGGTGGCTGGCAAACTCGGGGTGAAGCATTTCAAGGTCAATGCGGTGACCGATATCAATACCAATCTGCAACTGGGTGCTTATTATCTGAAGCATGTGCTGACCCAGTTTGATGATCAGCCGTTATTGGCCGCTGCTGCCTATAATGCCGGCCCGGGCCGGGCAAAACGATGGCGGGATTCGACGCCGTTGGAAGGCGCAATCTACGCAGAAACGATTCCTTTCAATGAGACGCGGGATTATGTCAAGGTGGTGCTGAGTAATTCAATGTATTACGCCAGTCATTTCGAACATCAGCATCGGCCGACTTTGAAACAGCGACTTGGCATCGTCGCACCGAAAAATTAGTCATTTCATCTATGAAGGTTTATCGAGTAGGGGGTTCCGTACGGGATGAATTATTGGGACTGCCGATAAAAGATCACGACTATGTCGTGGTGGGGGCGACACCGGAAAAAATGGTGCAACTGGGTTACCGCCCGGTGGGCAAGGATTTTCCGGTGTTCCTGCACCCCGGAACGCAGGAACAATACGCGCTGGCAAGAACCGAACGCAAGATTTCCAGGGGCTACAAGGGGTTTGAGGTCTACGCCGCGCCGGATATCACATTGCAGGAAGACCTGGCCCGGCGTGATTTGACTATCAATGCCATGGCCAAGGACGAGGAGGGCAATATCGTCGACCCCTTTGGAGGGGTTGCCGATCTGCAGGCCGGTATTCTGCGTCACATAGGTCCAGCGTTTGTCGAGGATCCTGTGCGCGTGTTGCGGGTCGCGCGTTTTGCCGCGCGTTTTGGGTTCCAGGTTGCGCCAGAGACGCTCGCGCTGATGAGCGAGATCGTGCATAACGGCGAGGCCGAAGCCTTGGTGGCAGAGCGTGTCTGGCAGGAGATTGCCCGTGGATTGATGGAGCGGCATCCATCGCGCATGTTTTATGTGCTGCGGGAATGCGGCGCGCTGGCGCGCATCCTGCCCGAAGTCAATGCCCTGTTCGGTGTGCCGCAGCCTGCGCAGGTGCATCCCGAGATCGATACCGGTCTGCATGTCATGATGGTCATTGATTATGCAGCCTCGCAGGACTATCCGCTTGAAGTTCGGTTTGCGGGATTGATGCATGATCTGGGCAAAGGCATCACGCCGCCCGATGAATGGCCGCGGCATACCGATCACGAAGCGCGGAGTGCGGCACTGGTGGCGGCGCTGTGCGAACGTATGCGGGTGCCTAAGGATGTGCGTGATTTTGCTTTATTGGTGGCACGTTACCATGGCGACGTGCATCACGCATTGGCGCTTTGTCCGGTCACGATAGCCGATATGCTGCAAGCAACTGATGCCTATCGCAAGCAAGAGCGCTTCAAGACATTCTTGCAAGCCTGTGCCAGTGATTTTCATGGGCGCCCTGGTTACGCAGAAAAAGCTTATCCGCAGTCGGAGCGTCTGAAACAAGCTTTCCTCGCTGCACATAGCGTCGATGCAGGGGCTATTGCCATGCAATTAGGCCGCCAGCACCCAAATGATCAAGCCTTGCCCAGGCTGATCAATCAACGCGTGCGCGAGGCGCGTATCGAGAAAATCAGATCGTTTCTTGACCCTGTGCCGCATCCCGCCCAATGAGCGCAGGATTGGCGTCTGGATGAGTATTTGACAATAATTCCGCCCGACCGTCAGAGAGGATGAATACCCGGTCTGCCGCTTGAATGACCGCAGGCTGATGGGAAACGGCGATGATTGTAAATTCTTGCGCCAGTTTTTGCAGTGTTTCACAAATGACGCGTTCGCTTTCTGGATCCAGCGCGCTGGTGGGCTCATCGAGCAATAACAATTTGGGCCGGTGGGCAAGCGCCCTGGCAATGGCAATACGTTGACGCTGTCCGCCCGAGAGCAATCCGCCTCGCTCGCCAACGATGGTATGAATGCCGTCCGGGAATGCGCTGATGAAATCCCAGGCACCAGCTTGTTTCAGCGCATGTTCCACATCTTCAATCTGGAGGGTGGGTTCGCCAACGATGATATTGTTCAGGATGGTATCGTGCAGCAATACAGTGTCCTGGGAGACATAGCCTATCATGTGCCGCCATTGGCGAAGATCAATGTTGTGCAGCGCGACACCATCGACCAGAATTTCACCCGATTTGGGTTCGGCCAGTCCACAGAGCAGATCGAGCAGCGTGCTTTTGCCCACTCCCGAAGAGCCAATCACAGCAGTAAAGGATCTGACCGGTACTTCGATACTCAAATCCTTGAAGATGGGTTTCCGGTCGTAATAAAAGGCGATATGGCGTAGACTCAGCCCCTGTTCCAAGGTTGGGGCCAATGTGCCGGTGGTGCGCTCGGCTTCTTTGCGCGCATCTTCGGCTGCATGACGCAGCGCCCAGTAGGCGCTTTCCTGAACTGCAAGTTGCTGGTAGCGGCGTTGCATCTTGTTGAGCAATCCCAGGGTTCTCGTCAGTAGAAATACCATGACCATGACTTCAGGCAACGAGAGATTCCAGACTATCAGCGCAATATACAGGCCGCTGGCGGTCAGGGCTGCGAGTATGGGTTCTTGCAGGGCAAGCAGTGCGGCCCGGTTCGTGACCTCCTTACGGGTGGCCTTTTCCAGTTGCTGGGTTTGATCATGCAAAATGGCATCGGCCACATTATCGCGGGCCATCGCTTTCAAGGATTTGACCGATCCCAGCACATCGGACAGATAAGTCAGCAAGTGACGCAGGAGTTGTGTCTGTTTCGCACCCGCCCGTTTGGTTGCCCTGACCAAGCGATGTAAGACCATGAACAGAGTCATGCCGATAATCAGTGAACCCAGTGTCGCTTCCCAGGATATGAACAGGGCAACGATGCTATAGACCAGGACCTCGATGGCCAGCGCCAAGACATTGACGCTGTGCTCAAAACCGTTGGCCGCCCGATAGGCTTCGGTCGCGACCGAATTGGCCAGTGCGCCGACGGGCTGGCGCAGGTAATATTGCCAGCGGCTGGCGAGCAGTGCCTCGATCAGATTCAACCGCAAAGCAGTCGCGACATGTGCCACCGTATGGCCCACCTGTCGATTGGTCAGAAGCAGGATGCAGCCTTTGACCAGCATCCCGCTGACGATGAACAATAGTATGAATTCCAGAGTGGGTTCGATGCCAACCCGATGGAAAATTTGAACGATGAATTTCCCAATATTGGAATCGATCGATTCTCCCACGGCAATGGAGAGCAGTGGCAGCAGTGCAGTCAGGCTGAGTGCTTCTGCGACGCCTGCCAGCAGTAGTGCAATCAGTACAAATGCACTACGCTTGGGAAAAACCATGATATACGTAATCAGAGTGCGCATGACGGGCGTGGAGGTTTGTTGACTATATTCAGAGGATTGGCCGGAATTCTACAGATATTTGCAGGAAAAAGCAGGCATGGCTGGCCCGTTGATGATTCGCTCATGGGGCGAGTATGACAATAACCGCTTATTCTTCTCATTGCAGTATGCGGTCTAACTAAAGGACGGTTAACCAGGCGATCCAGGTTCCGCTCAGGGTGATATGTCGATTTATAAGCTAATCGTGCCGGTGTTGCCCGCTGTCCTGTAAATCAATGACGCCCTCAAATACAGTGACTGCCGGGCCGGTCATCCAGACCGGCTGATTCTCTCCCAGCCAGCGAATCCGGAGATTGCCACCGCGCATGCTGACGTGGACCTGGTTGTCCAATACGCCGCGCAGGATACCGCTGACAACTGCTGCGCAAGCACCGGTGCCACAAGCCATTGTTTCACCAGCTCCGCGTTCGAATACACGCAGTCGGATATGGTTGCGATCGATAACCTGCATGTAACCCGCGTTGACCCTTTGCGGAAAAGCAGGATGAGATTCGATCATCAGCCCTTCACTCGCTACCGGTGCTAGCTCGATATCGGGCACGATTTGCACCGCATGCGGGTTGCCCATTGACAGCACCGTGATCTCGACGCTGTGGTCATTAATTTTCAGGGGATAGGTTGGTGCGCGTTGTTGGGCGGCAAAGGGTACTTCTGCAGGATCAAATCGCGGAATGCCCATATTCACGCTAATCTCGCCATTTGTTTCGAGCGTTGGCGTGATGACGCCCCGGATGGTCTCGACGCGAATAGTCTGCTGGTCGGTCAGGCCATGGGCATGTACAAAACGGACAAAACAGCGGGCGCCATTTCCGCATTGCTCCACCTCGCCCCCGTCGGCATTGAATATACGATAACGAAAGTCCGCATCTCCCCGGGCCTTTTCAACCAGCAATAATTGATCAAAACCAATTCCCAAGTGGCGGTCTGCCAGCTGCCGGATGACTTCGGGGGAGAGCGAGACAGACTGGCTGATGGCGTCTATCACAACGAAATCATTTCCTAGTCCATGCATTTTCGTGAACTTTAGTTTCATGGGGGTGATTCTATCCCAGAATTTCTGGTTGGACGGACTGAAATATGCGGTTTCCAAAATCATAACCATTGTAGCGAGATATGATTGCCAAAAAGCATCTGGATGGCCGCGGCCCGTTGGGCCTCGCCAAGACGGTGGTCAAGTTGTGTGTGGTGGTCATTTCTAGCTGCCTTGGCGAGCGCTACGAAGCCATCTAGGAGGCTGTCCGAGAATAGCGATCGTAGCGAGGGCGGGGCTGATTGAGTTGGATTTTTCGATCATTTGAGGCGAATAGTCGTTCTATTTAACGAAAAGGATCGTAAAATCCGGCCAATCAGGCTCGTCCGTAGTAGATCAGACTATTCTCGGACAGCCTCCTAGTCCAACGTCAGTCTGGCCTTGATGATGAGTGTATCGACATGTGTCATTGCTGTATGATCATTCAAATTCAGCATTTCCAAACAGCTTTTTAGTAACTAACTGTGCAAAAATCAGCTGGTAGCGCCATTGCCAATCGGCTGAGTGTGAAAACAACCATCTGCAGCTGACAGCCAGAATCAGGGGCAGCGATCGTGACATGTGAAATAATCAGGTAATATTTGCCCGGTAGACTACCGGTACCGATCGTAAAGTGGTTTCAGGCATTATCGAGCCGAATGGCAACCAACCATGCAGCCAATTGCATAGGGCAAATGCTTGCCGGGCACGAGTGTCGCGATCATGAACTAGCTGGATGGAAAACTTGTCGTATCATACGTTGGCGTTTGCTTGATGAGAATCACGGTTGAGCTTTCCTAAAGCCAGTCTGTGCGGGACGCATGTCTACATTACGAGTTGACCCGGACAGATCAGCAGGCAGTGGCGCGCTTGTTTTCAGAACAGCTTGGAGGTGCCCTTAATACTGCCGGGCAACCGTAAAGGCAGTGGATTGTTCTCGGACAGCCTCCTAGAGACA
This sequence comes from Nitrosomonas sp. ANs5, assembly GCF_050584665.1. Lineage (NCBI taxonomy): Bacteria > Pseudomonadati > Pseudomonadota > Betaproteobacteria > Nitrosomonadales > Nitrosomonadaceae > Nitrosomonas > Nitrosomonas sp. ANs5. The sequence continues at coordinate 37,359 of NZ_JBEUDO010000003.1, read as the reverse complement.
GAGCTGGCAAAACAGGAGAATCGCCATGGGTAGAAAACCATGGCTTATTCCCGCTTGACCAGGATTGGTCGCAACTCTACTATATGGCGCAAACAATAATGTAATGTCCTACGTTGCCGTATGTGACAAAACGCTGGACAGGTCTGGCGATGTTGCTAGCTTGGCAGTCTTGTCGCTTGCAGATGCAGGATATAGCGCTTAGCCAGTGTTCCAATAAAGTGATCAGCCCCGTCTATTTCGGTATCATACTTCTTTTGCTTGTGTATTCTCTGTCGAGAGATTTTCTGAGAAAAAATCTAAATTCAAAGGTTGTTAAAATATGAAGCATGTATTTGTTCGGACGCGTTTGGGTCGTATGCGTGGGTTTACATTGCTGGAATTGCTGGTGGTCATGGTGATTATCGGTTTACTGGCCGCTTATGTAGGGCCCAAGTATTTTTCACAAGTGGGTAAGTCCGAGGTCAAAATGGCGCAGGCCCAGATCGATTCCCTGGAAAAAGCCCTGCATCAATACAGACTGGATGTGGGCGCTTACCCTTCCACTGAGCAGGGTTTGAATGCCCTGGTGATGGCGCCTGGCAATGAACCCAGATGGCAGGGGCCTTATTTGAGCAAGCGCATCCCCGAAGATCCATGGGGTAGGCCATACCAATATAAATATCCCGGCGAGCAAAATGACTTCGATTTGTTTTCATATGGCAAGGATGGTCAAGCGGGCGGTACTGGCGAGGATGCGGATATCACTAACTGGTAACGGCAAGTAGTCCCGACGCATGCGATATACGGTCAAAGCGCTGCTTGCCAAGCAGGGCACTGTGTCACTCGAGCTCGAAGCCGCCAGCGAGGCGGAGGTTCGCAGCCAGATCAGTGCGCAAGGCGGAGTGGTATTGAGCATCAGGCGGAAGTTTACCAGCCTGCTGCCCCAAACCGGTTCAAGATTTCCGCTGAGCCATTTTTCGCAGGAATTGCTCGCGTTACTGACGGCCGGACTCAGTCTGGTGGAAAGCATAGAAACGCTGGCTGAGAAAGAAGAGGACAGTTCGGTACGTGAATTACTCCACAAATTGCTGGCGAGACTGTACGAAGGGGTAACTTTCTCGCGGGCGCTTGCATCCTATCCGCAAGTATTTCCCGCTTTATACGTGGCGACAATCCGGGCAAGTGAACGCACCGGTGATTTGGCCGAAGCCTTGACACGTTATCTGGTGTATCAATCACAAATGGATTTGGTCCGCAAAAAGCTGGTGGGCGCCTCCATTTACCCAGTCTTGCTGTTGGTGCTGGGATTACTGGTGGCGATGTTTCTGCTGGTTTTTGTCGTGCCCAAATTTAGCGCGATTTATGAGGATATCGGCTCGGATTTGCCCTGGATGTCAATGCTGCTGATTAAGTGGGGGCATCTTGTGCAGGAGCATGGCTGGATATTGGCGGGTATCGTGACAGTACTGCTGGCAACAAGCTTTTACGCGCTGGCGCAGCAACAAGTGCGCGCACGCTTATTGCAAACGTTATGGCGCATACCGGCGATTGGTGAAAGAATGCGGGTGTATCAACTTGCGCGCTTCTACAAAACGCTGGGGATGTTATTGCGCGGCGGTATTCCTATTACCCAAGCGTTGGAAATGGTTAGCGACCTGCTGCAACCACACTTCCGGCCCCGAGTGAAAATAGCCGCTGCGCTCATTCGGGAAGGCCGGCCGATTTCCACTGCCATGCAAAGTGCCGATTTGACGACTGCAGTGGGCAGCCGTATGTTGCGAGTCGGCGAGCGCACAGGGCTCATGGGTGACATGATGGAACGTATAGGTAATTTCCACGACGAAGAAATTGGGCGCTGGGTCGAGTGGACGACCAAGCTGATCGAGCCGGTGCTGATGGCGGTGATTGGAACGGTCATCGGCGGTATCATCATCCTCATGTATCTTCCAATTTTCGAGCTGGCAGGAAGTATCAATTGATGCCGACAACTGCAGCGCTTACGGAAGTGCCCCGTTTTGATTCAGGTCAGCTCGCACTGGCACGCGAGCAAGCTTTGGCGCGTGGTGTCTCGTTGATCAAGGCGCTTGAGGAAACGTTCCAGGGCACACCAGATGAGTTGGTCGCCGCATTGGGCCAGGCCTTGCATATGCCTGTCTTGGCCATGGAAGATCTGCACAGCCTGCAACCGGCTTTTGACCGTCTGCCGTTTGCGCAAGCGGTCAAACAGGAATGTGTGTTGCTGCAAAAAGCGCAAACCTACCTGCTGGCGACAGGCGACCCATTCCGTCCCGGTTTGCGTGCCTGGGTGGAGGAGTATGTGCCGGTAGATGCGCTCTGGCACCTCGTGCATCCTGCCGACCTGGCCGCATTCTTTGTGCAGCAAGAACAGAATATGCGCGCGATGGATAATGTGCTGCCTTCTGCGCAAGAGCAACTGATGCGGACCGGCGTTGAGGAGCTGTCGCTCAAGACGATACATGAAGGCACCAGCCAGGTGGTGCGCCTCGTTCATTCGACCTTGTACGACGCGCACAAATCGCAGGCCAGTGATATTCATCTCGAGACAGCACCGGGTGCGTTGTCTATCAAATATCGTATCGACGGGGTATTGACTACGGTTGGGGTCATGCGGGGGGCAGATCTGGCCGAGCAAGTAATCTCCCGTATCAAGGTCATGTCCGAACTGGATATTGCCGAGCGCCGTATTCCGCAGGATGGGCGTTTCAAGGTTTCGATCCAAGGGCGAGAAATCGATTTCCGGGTGTCCGTCATGCCCAGTATCTTTGGTGAGGATGCGGTACTGCGGATTCTCGACCGTCAGGCGCTGACCGATCATGTTGAAGGGCTGACACTCAATCAGCTTGGGTTCAATACAGTAGCGATTACCAGTATACGCCGCCTCAGTTCAGAGCCATACGGCATGCTGTTGGTGACTGGCCCGACCGGCAGCGGCAAGACAACTTCGCTGTATGCTGCGATTTCGGAAGTCAATCACGGCAACGACAAAATCATCACCATTGAGGATCCTATCGAATATCAGTTGCCGGGCGTATTGCAGATACCGGTCAATGAGAAAAAAGGCCTGACTTTTGCGCGCGGCCTGCGCTCTATTTTGAGACATGATCCCGATAAGATCATGGTTGGTGAAATTCGCGACGCCGAGACCGCGCAGATTGCCATCCAGGCAGCCCTCACAGGGCATCTGGTTTTTACAACCGTGCATGCCAACAATGTATTTGACGTGATTGGGCGCTTTGCCCATATGGGTGTGGATCCCTACAGCTTTGTTTCTGCCCTCAACGGTATCGTTGCGCAACGCTTGGTGCGCCTGCTGTGCCCGCATTGCACTGTGACGGAGCGGCCTGACGATCAGCTGATTGAAGAATCGGGCATCACGCTGGAAGAAGCGGAACAATTTATTTTCCGATCGGCGAAAGGGTGTGGCCAGTGTCGGGGGAGCGGATATCGGGGGCGCAGCGCGATTGCCGAGATCTTGTTGTTGAATGATGAAATTCGCGAGCTGATCATCGCCCAGGCGCCGATACGCCGCATCAAGGAGGCAGCGCGGCGCAATGGCACGCATTTCCTGCGGGAAGCGGCGCTGGAGATGGTCAAGGCAGGGCAAACCAGTTTGCAGGAGGCCAATCGTGTCACCATTGTGGCGTAACCAGATCCAGGTTTTCCTGGCACCGGGCGAGGTGAATGTTGTGGGTCTGTCTGCCGGCATCAAACCCGTGCAGTTGTTCAAACAGACACGAACATGGACGCCAGCGGCTGACCCTGCGCAATGGCAAGCGCCCTTGCAGGCGCTGGAAGAGTTGATTGGGGAAATCCGCGAGGACGCCAGTATGCCCGCCATCAAGCGCGGTAGCGAGTGCACCTTCACGCTATCGAATCATTTTGTCCGCTACGGTATCGTTGCGCCGCAACCATCACTGGCAGATTCCGAGGAACTGTTGGCGTATGCAAATTTCCAAATGCGCGAAACTTACGGTGAGCGTGTGGATGACTGGGCCCTCAGTGTGAGTCTGTGGGATCCTTGCCACGGAGCATTGTGCGCAGCGATTCCGCTCAATTTGCTGTCGGATCTCGAGGCACTCACGTTGCGTCATGACATCAGACTCCGGCAGACCGAGCCTTACCTCGCCGCCGCCCTGGACCACTGGTCAAGCGAGTTGCCGGGTAAACGATTATGGTTTGTCTTGATCGAGCCGGGACGCTTTTGTCTGGTTTTGTTGGTGAACGATAGCTGGCGTTGTGTGCGCAATCAGCGTATTGTGCAGCCTCTTGAAGAGGAATTGTTGTCGGCACTGGAACAGGAAGCGATCATTTCGGGCCAGCGGGAATCGATCGAGCAAGTATATGTCTATGCACCGGCATACATGAATTGGGAATTGACCAATGTTGGCGGCTGGCAATTCACCTGCTTGCCGAGCGAGAAACAATCCGCGCCCGCTTGTTTCCCCCAGGCCGTAGAGACTGATCATAGCGGGCGGAGTCATGCGTAAGCTCAAGCTAACATTTCCCTATAGCGGGCAGCGCAGTGCGGCGGTGGAGTATCTTTTGCTGGCGATGGGATTGCTGGCGTTGCTTGCAGTCATCTATCAGCTCAAATCGACCATGGCGGACATCACTTACTGGGAGGCACGCGAAGCGCGCATGACCCAGCAGCAGCAACATCGCAAGCTGCCTAGAACCCCGGCTGCGCGCATCAGCCAGACAACTCAGCAGGAAATCAAACTGGCCAGCGAAATTCTGCACCAACTCAACCTGCCATGGGAAAAGTTGTTCGATTCCCTGGAGCTTGCCGCCAGCAAAGAGGTGGCGCTTTTATCCTTGCAGCCCAACGTGGCCAGCCGCGTGATCCGCATGTCGGGCGAGGCGAGAAATCTCACCGGGCTGGTTGAATATGTGGAGGCCCTGGAGCGCGAGCCTGTTTTCAAGAATACGCATTTGCTTAATTATAAAGTGCGGCGGGATCATCCACGCCGCCCGATCATTTTTTCTGTTACGACAACGTGGCGCGATTCATATTAGAACAGTGGCAGCCCAGGATGCGCTGGTATATCGCGCGTCTGGGCAATATTGGAAAATTCGGGGTTGGACTGTTCGTGTTGGCCTTGATACTGCTATTTGCGGCGGTTGTTCCCCAGCGGGAAGCATTGCAACAACTCATCACCAAAGTGGAAACGATGCAGCGGCTACAAACCGATGTGGCAGGACCGCTCAAACTGGATGATAACCAGGCTTTGCAGGCTTTCTACGATTTCTTTCCGCGCAGCGATTCCTCGCCTTACTGGGTCAGTGAGCTGGATAAAATCGCCAAGCAACGCGGCGTGGAGTTGAGCAGCAGCGATTACCGCCTGGTCGCAGAGCAAAATTCGAAGTTGGCACGCTATGAAATCCAGCTGCCGTTGCAAGGGAGCTACCCGCAAATTCGCGGATTTATCGCCGATGCGCTGCGCGCCATTCCCGCCTTGGCGCTGATTGATATCACTTTCAAACGTGAGGCGATCCAGGCAGGGCGACTCGATGTCCGCCTGGGTATGCATTTATACTTGAAAGTGGATTGAGGCCAGCATTTTTCTTGGCATATGAACACACACAGCCTTTTCTCGTTTATTTGATATCAAAAATTGTGATGACTCCATATGGCTAGTGAAAGCACTCGCAAACTCATACTCTGGGGGGCATTGGCGCTTACCCTGCTGGCAGTGATATGGGTGGAAGATGAACCGGAAATGGAGGAGCCGATCGAGACGATACGGCCAGCAAAACGTGTTGCAGGAAACGCGTCTGGAACGGCAAAATCCCATGAATCACTCCCCGTCGAACAATTAGGGAAGCGCGCATTCAGTGCCGAGGCGGATGATATTTTTGCGGTGACTTCCTGGGAGCCCAAACGACCGCCTGCTGGCAGTGGTGCTTCATCCCCATTTGGCGCCGAGCAGTTGATTGTGCGGCCTGCTGCGCCTGCACCTGCACCCGCGCCGACGGCCCCCCCCTTGCAATTCAAATACCTCGGCAGAGTCAGCGAGGGGCAAAAAACCCGCATTTTTCTCACACAGCTGGATAAAAACCATGTGGCCGCAGTGGGCGAGCGTATCGATGACAAATATCGGGTCGATAGAATCAGGGAAGATGCCATCGAACTGACCTATCTTCCGCTGGGAATCAAGCAAACACTACTGATTAACGATAAAAATCCGGGAAGGATTCAATGACTATCGGGAAATATATTTCCATGCTGCTTATGTTCGCCCTGCTTGCCAGTTGTGCGACCTATACCACCAGAAATCCGGCTTTTATCGAGGGGAAACAGCTGATTGCCGAGGGCAAGCTGGAAGCTGGCCTGGGTAAACTCGAGCAGGCTGCGCAGGAGGAACCGGAGAATGTTGAAATACGGACTGTTCTTTCCCGGGAGCGGGATGCGATTCTAGGGCAAATTTTGTTCGAGGGGGACAACGCCCGGGCAGCCGGTGATTTTGAAGTGGCCGAGCGGCACTACCAGCGCGCGTTGGAAATCCATCCGAGAAGCGAGCGTGCACAGGTCGGGCTGTCCGGTATCGATCAGGACCGTGGCCATAGCATACTGATCAAGCAGGCGAAAGAATTGCTCGCGCACGATGATCTTGAGGGTGCCGAAAAGATTGTCCGGCATGTGTTGGCGGAGAATCCAGTGCAGGTCGAGGCAAGACTGTTCATTAAACAATTGAGCGAACGGATCGCGCGTGCCGAGAGTTCGGAGCTGGCATTGATTTCCGAATTCAGCAAACCGATTACCATGGAGTTTCGCGATACGCCGCTGAAAACGGTCTTCGAGCTGATTTCCCGCACGGCTGGCATTAACTTCGTGTTTGATCGCAACGTGCAGCAGGAGGCCAAGACTTCAATTTTTGTACGCAACAATCCCATCGAAGACGTACTCAAATTGTTGCTCATGACCAATCAGCTGTCTTATAAAGTGCTCAACGAGAATTCGTTGCTGATTTACCCGGATACACCCGCCAAGCACAAGGATTATCAGGAATTGGTTATTCGTAGTTTTCATATCGCTAATACGGATGCCAAGCAAATGGTGGCCATGATCCGGGGACTGGTCAAGGCACGTGATATCTACGTCAACGAAAGGCTGAACCTGTTTGTTATCCGCGATACGCTGGAAATGGTTCGGCTGGTGGAGCGATTGGTTGCGATCAATGATTTTCCCGATCCTGAAGTGATGCTGGATGTCGAGATATTGGAAATCAACCGCAATACCTTGCTGAATCTGGGTCCGAATATTCCCGACCGGGTTGGTTTCAGTGCGGTGCCCGGCGTGCCGGCGGTGCTGGACCGGGGGGGCGTCAATCCTGCACAATTCAATCAGCTGGGATTCGATGGACTGAAAAGTTTTACAGTCAATAGTCAGATGGTTATCGATCTCAGGAAAGTGTTGACCGTGAATGATATCCTTGCCAATCCGCGGATTCGCGTAAAGAGCCGCGAAAAGGCAAAAATCCTGATCGGTGACCGGATTCCGGTGATCACATCCAATGTGACGGGTGTGGCCGCGACCGTTTCGCAATCGGTGACTTTCGTCGAAGTGGGGCTTAAGCTGGATGTGGAGCCCGTTATTTCCCAAAATGACGAAGTGTCGATCAAGGTTTCACTGGAAGTGAGCAATGTTACCGATACCATCAATCTGGATAATGGCGGACAGGTGCCTGTTGTGGGGACGCGGACCGCAGAAACACTGCTTTCGTCCAAAAATGGTGAAACCCAAATACTCGCCGGGCTGATCCAGGATCGAGACAGGAAAGGCTTTACCGGGTTACCGGGGTTGATCGATATACCGGTACTGGGCAGATTATTTTCTAACCAGAGCTTGAACCGGGAAAAAACTGAAATTGTGCTCTTGGTGACACCGCGTATCGTGCGTAATATCATTCAGCCCAATCATTTCGAGAGCGAGTTTCATTCCGGGACAGCCAGTACCGCTGGCAGGATGCCCGTGAAGATTCGTAAAACCTCGCCACAATCCCTGGCCATGGCAGCCTCCGGTGCCGCGCGCGGTGGTGGCCGCACGATGTTTGAGCAAGCAGTGCAATCCGCCGGGCTTGGCGATGCATCCGATCCAGCGCTCAATCCGTTTGCGGCCGCTGCTGCACAAGCCCGTGCCGCCACGCCTTCTGTGACCCTGATGGCGCCAGCAAGCGTGGCAATGGGCCGGGAGTTTACCGCGACCGTCCGGCTGGTGACCCAGAATACGATGCTAACTGGTGAAATGGATCTGACCTATGATCAGGACATGCTGGAGTTGATGGATGGTGGCGAGAAATCCGGATCACGCAATCTCAAGCTGGGGCGGGAGCAACCGACAGGCATGACGACCGTGCTACGTTTCAAGGCGATCAGTGCCAATCCGGGTGCGACTGAAATTTCTCTCCAGAATCTGCAGGTGCAGGATGAAAAAGGTCAATCGGTTGAAACTGAACTGCCATCGGCGGTCAATGTCGAAATCCAATGAGGCACAACATCATAGGCATAGCCGGGTGATTGGCAGTGCCAGGCAGGGTGGGGCGATACATATTTCGATGGAGAGCCATTATTGCTGTTGGAACAAGGAATAGAGGAGCCCCATGCTGCACAATGACCCACGGCTGGCCAGCCGGCGATGGCTGAAACGTCTTCCGCGGCCACTGCACACAACCTGTCGTGGGTTCACGCTGGTTGAGTTGATGATCGTGGTTGCCATTATGGCAATACTCGCTTCTGCTGCCATGCCGCTCCAGGAGATGACCGTCAAGCGGGAGAAGGAGCGAGAGCTGCGGGTTGCATTACGGCAAATCCGGACTGCGATCGATGCCTACAAGCTGGCAGCAGATGAAGGGCAGGTGGAGAAAAAGGCTGACGAAACCGGCTACCCCCGGAAGCTGGAGGATCTCGATATGGGGGTGCCGGACATCAAGGATCCGAACAAAAAGAAAATATATTTCTTGCGCCGTCTGCCGCGTGACCCCATGTTTCAGGATCCGGATGTCCCCGCTGCGGAAACCTGGGGGAAGCGAAGTTATGGGAGCGCGCCAGATAGTCCCGAGGAAGGGGATGATATTTACGACATTTACTCATTTTCGGAGCGGGTGGGGCTGAACGGGATTCCGTATAATCAATGGTGAGTGCCGGCAATATTATTGCTCTCTGGTCGGTATGCGCGATATCAGACGATGCCCGTTCATTTTTCATAGCAACTAATGAGTAGGTGAATTTTTTATGCGATTACGTGCGCCCGGCTTTACCTTGATCGAATTACTGGTGGTCATGGCCATTATCGCCACCTTGCTTACGATTGTTGCGCCGCGCTATTTCGCTTCTGTCGACAGGGCCAAGGAAACCGTGCTCAAGCAGAATCTCAGCATCATGCGCGATGCAATCGATAAATATTATGCTGATACCGGCAATTATCCGGATGATTTGCATCAATTGGTTGAGGAGCGCTATATTCGCGCGATACCGGTTGATCCGATTACCGATCAGGCTGTCTGGGTGGAGATTCCACCACCCGATGACGAGATGGACGGTGTGTACGATGTGCGCACCATTTCCGATCGACAGGCACTGGATGGTACATTCTACGAATCGTGGTGATGAAGCGGTCTGCAGCAGTTCAGGGATATATTTATTTGTGGACATTGTTTGCCGTCATGTTGGCCGGCGTCATGCTGGCTGGTGCGGGGCAAATGTGGCAAACTGCAGCCAAACGGGAAAAAGAATTGGAACTGCTGTTCGTGGGGGATCAGTTCCGGCGGGCAATCGAATCCTATCACGATAGCTCCCAGGCCGGGGGAACCAGCCGTTACCCGGAATCACTCGAGCAATTACTCAAGGACGAACGTTCGCCGGCAATCCGGCGGCATCTTCGAAAAATTTTTATCGATCCAATGACCAACAGTCATGAGTGGGGATTGATCGAGCAACAGGATGGTGGCATTACTGGTGTGTATAGCTTGTCTACCGGGACACCACTCAAACGTGCCAATTTTCCAGAGGAATATTCCATTTTCGAGAAGGCCAAGAATTATCAGGATTGGAAATTTTCTCATGCCAAGGGTGCGGCTGCAGGACAAGCTGACCAACCTGCGGCAACACCGGAATCTGATTCGCCGGCAACACCTTTCAATCCTTTTTCCCAGAGTCAACCTGCAGCGGATGCTGACCCCTTTGCGCCAGGTCAATCTCCTGCTGGCGGCAATCCTTTTATTCAAGAATAGCGCCAAAATCAGTTAGACTGCCAGCAAGTGAGAACTAGGCTTGCTGTCCGGGAGTCTCAATATTATTTATGGTTGCAGAAGGCTGAAACAAGATGAATGTCATATTGATTAGCGTAATGTTATTGTTGAGCGTGGTGGGATGTACCCAAATGCCGAAGGCGGGAAATAGTGCCACGACGAATTCGAGCCAATCCAGTTTGGCGGTATCGGATCAGGCTGCTGCGCCTTCAGAGCTGACTGCCGAGATCCTGTTTGATTTTTTAGTGGGGGAAGTTGCGCTGCAGCGCGATCACCTGGATGTCGCGGTCGAGAGTTACACCCGGCTGGCCAGACATACGCGTGACCCAAGAATCGCCGAGCGCGCAACCGATATCGCTTTGCATGCGCGGCGGTTTGACGAAGCCCGTGAATCGATCAATTTGTGGGTGGAACTGGAGCCTGATTCAATTCATGCGCGTCAGGCTGCCGTGGTGCTGTATGTAGGCGCTGGCCAGCTTAATTACGCGCGCCCTCATCTCGAGAAATTACTGATTTCGGAGCCGGAATCGATCGACAAGGCTTTCATGCAAATTAACAAGCTGCTTTCCCGTCACGGCGACAAGAACGAAACCTTGAAACTCATTCGTCAACTTGCCTCGGTGCATAATGAGCTGCCGGAGGCGCATTTTGCCGTTTCCCAAGCAGCATGGGCCGCCAATCAGCTCGAACTTGCATCCGATGCCATGAAGCAGGCACTCAGGTTGCGCCCCGGCTGGGAGATGGCTGCGATTCATCAAGGACGAATTCTGCAGAGAATTGCCAATGCTGAAGCATTTGCATTCTATGAGCAATATCTCAAGCAATTTCCCAAGGCCAATGACATGCGCATTTCCTATATCCGCATGCTCATGGAAGATAAGGATTACAGTCAGTCACGGCAGCAATTCCAGAAACTGGAAAAGGAAAATCCGTCCAATCCCGATATCGCGCTGGCCATCGGTTTGTTGTCCGCAGAGTTGAATGATTTCGATCGCGCGGAAAAATATTTCAAGCAAGCGCTGCAACTCGGTTTTGAAGACACAAATAGCGTGAATTTCAATTTAGGGCGTGTCAATGAGATCACTCAACGCGATAGCGCTGCGATGGATGCATACCGCAGGGTAACGGGCGGGGAGCGCTATATTCCAGCCCAGATCCGGTATGCGTTTTTATTGGCCAAACAGGAGGGTATTGCACCAGCCAGACAGCATTTGCAAACAGTGCGCGCGAGCGACGAGCAGCAATATATGCAACTGGTTTTATCAGAAGCGCAATTGTTGCGGGAGAACCATGCGGATCACGAAGCCTACGATTTGTTGAGCAAGCACTTGCAAAAAAATCCTGATCAAGCTGACTTGCTTTACGAGCGGGCGCTGGTGGCGGACAAAATCGGCAAATTGGATGTGCTGGAGCGGGATTTGCGCCGGCTGATCGAATTAAAGCCGGAGAGTGCGCATGCCTACAATGCATTGGGCTACAGTCTCGCCGAGCGTGGCCAACGCCTGCCGGAAGCGCTGGAATTGATCCAGAAGGCGATTGCACTGTCGCCGGATGATCCTTATATCATGGATAGCCTGGGGTGGGTGTATTACCGCATGGGCAACTTGAAGAAAGCACTCAATTATTTGAATCTGGCTTTCGCGGCACGCCCGGATCCGGAAATTGCGGCTCATCTGGGTGAGCTGCTATGGATGAATGGGGAAAAGGACAATGCTGAGAAAGTGTGGCGCTCGGCACTGGAAGCCTATCCTGGCAATGAAGTCCTGCTGGATACCATGCAGCGATTTTTGCAGCCGCGTAGGTGATTGGCCTGTGAAAGTAAGTGCGGCAGCAGGGCATAGGGGTGCGCTTGTGTGCACCATAGCTCGCGCTGGGTATTTTTGAATTCATGTTTCCTAGTGAAGATTGCAGGAAAGATAAACCGCATGTCTGAGATGCCGGACACTACTGGCTGCAATGCCAGTGTCCGGCAGTTTATCACCGTTATGTTTTAATCGATGTATTAAAACCTGCCTTGATTGGCAAGGCGGCGTCGATAAACCAGCATCAATCCCAATGCCAGCGCAACCAATGCCAGACTGCCTGGTTCAGGCACTTGACCGGCGGGTGGCAGCGGATCTTGAATTGCCTCCATCATCGCGTAGGAGTGCGAAATGATGATATCGCCATTAAGTGTCAATGTGTTTTCAACTGTGGCGCCAAGTAATGGTGCTAGACTCGCAAATAGACCGGTATGGCTGAAGTTATCGAACGAAATGCGCATTGCATTGACTGCTAACGAGCAGAAGCCGTTCGTGCAATCTTCAATCTGTTCGTTCAGAATGATGCTGAGTCCACTGAGAAGGCTGCTGGTAATGCCCGCAGTGCCGCTGGTCAGTATATCCGCGATCACATCGATATTGACATCCAGAATTTGATTGTTCTCGCCAGTATAAGCACCCAGATCCAAGCTGACAAGGCCGCCTAATAAGTTCAGGTTGGTTTCTTGCAGTATGGTATTGCCGGTTGCCATCAGGCTGCCAAAATCTCCCGTAACCTGGGCAGTCGACTGGAGTGTTGTGGCGCTCAGGCCCAGAAGATTGAGAAGGGGAACGCCGATATCAAGCTGGTTGACCGCTGCACTCGCTCCGGTTGTGAGATTGCCTGGCAGGCCGTCAACATTGGAGTTGGCTTGTGTGGTAAGCAGGCCGGTATTGACATTCGCGACGCCCGACAGGGAGGCATTGATTGTTGCCAAGCTGTTGGAATCGCTGCCAGGCACAGGAGATGAGACGGTCGATGGTGCTACCGGGCCAAGTGTCGCGTTGGCATCGATAGCAGCCAGCAGATTATGGGTTATTGGCTGAACGATAGGACCTATGATTGGGAGATTGCCTGTGACAGTATTAATTGTCGTGCTGACAGCGGGAGCGCTGGCATGTAGATCGATATATAAAGCGTAAGCATCGCTTTCACCCCGAATAACTGTTGCTTGGCTGGTTGTGCTGCCGATCAGCAGGCAGATGCCGGAAAATGCCTGAAAAGCTTGGCTCCGGTATTTCCGCCTGTTAGATTTAACAGTAGATTGCATGATTTTTCTCCTGACGAAGAGGGTTAAAAATATTTTATTTTTTGTAGCTAACAGATTTCTGTTGCCAATAAGAAGTAAGCAATATATATGCCAGTAATTTTAATTCTCTGATTCGGAGAGTGTTTTTTTATGTGAGCAATTGTTGATCGGCTTGTGCCAAGGGGTCTGTGTAAAAGAAACTGACATCAATTCTGTGGCGTACGCCAACGGGCCGGATTTCTGCAAAGCGGACATTTATTTAACCCGAAGAATTTGAGCGCAAAATCCGTGAATTAATTTTTTTGTGAATTTTGTGCTATTGCATTAAACGACGAACACCGCGTAAGCTTGAGTGTTGCTATAGAACAAGTCTTCTCACAACCTGTTTGGTAAAAAAATTGGGAATATATACAATTCTCTGCAGTCATTTTGACCTGTTTTTGTAACTTTGCTACATTGGTTGCGGGCAAGCGGGGGAGTATTTCTTGAATAATCCAGATAATATAGAGGATCTCCATGAATCTAAAATCGCTCCTGAATCAGCTGGGCCAGCGCAAGAATGGTCTGGCAATCAGCATCTTGCTGCCGACGCATCGTACTTTTCCGGACAACAGACAAGACCTCATCACACTCAAGAATCTTATCAAGGAAACCGAGGAGCGGTTGCAGACCCACCTGGATAAACGTGAAGTCAAGGCAATTATCGACGCCATCAACGCAAAGGTGGATGGGCTTAACCATAACTACAATCTTGATAGTCTAGGTATTTTTGCCGACCGTGAAGAAGTGGCGCTCATGCATTTTCCATTCACGGTCAAGCAGCGAGTTATTATCGATGACACATTCGCCATCCGTGATTTGGTGAGGGAAAGCAATAGCTCGATCAATTACTACATACTGGTTATTTCACGGGCAACGGTACGCTTGATAGAAGCCTTCGACGATCGGTTGGTTGCGGAATTCGATTCTCAGACTGCGTTGCGAGCGGGCAGTTTTCCGATCGACAATACCCTGCTCTTTGCGCCACATGGCCTTGATCGGGCTCAGATGCCCAATGATGCCGGCAATCTCAAGCAATTCTTCAATCGTGTAGATAAAAGCCTGCAGGAAGTTCAGAATCATCAGGAGCGTGAGCGTTTGCCGGTCATTGTGGTCGGTGATGTCCGTAATCTGGCATTCTTTAAGGAGGCCTGTGACCGGCCGGGCGATATTGTTGGAGAGGTCGATAATGTGCCCGAGTTAAAGGCGCCCGCAGAAAAAATCATAGCGGATGTGCAGACCACAGTGGCCGACTATCGCAGGCGCAGAGCCGAAATCGCATTGCAGCATATCGCGCAGGCACGTGGTGCACATCAATTACTCACGGATTTTTCTACCATTTATCGTGCCGTCGACGAGGGGAACGCATTCCGTTTATTCGTGCGCACCGGTTATGCGCAGCCGGGCATTATTGATCTTGCGAAAAAAACGGTTATGCCGCAAGCTGACCCAGCTGCGCCAGGTGTCACCGATGACGTTGTGGATGTATTGATCGAACAGGTGCTTCAGAAAGGTGGAGAGGTCTGTTTCCTATCTGCTGAACAATTGGGCGACGAAAAGCCAGTCAGCCTCCAAACGCGATACTGATCCATCCATCGATAGACCCGGGGCCCAAGCGCGCAGGTCTTCGTCGTTACCGGTGAGAAGCATCGAGTGATGCTTCTCACCGGCATGCGCCTTGCCGATACAGCACCGCTTTCAAGGATGTGCTGAATGATTTTGGTAATCTCAGTCGATCGCTGTTTGATATCACGGCAGCCAGAATGGCCCTCGCGCACAACGTTACCGCCGTTATGGCGAGGCCCAACGGGCCGTGACCATCCAGACTCGGTAACTAACTTTGTCTCGCCGTAATGGCTGTGGTGTTGAAGGGGCGGACCTGAAACAGGCATTCCCAAATAGCTTCTAAAAACAAGAATTGCTGTCACGCCTCCTGCTGCCCATGACCCGGGCGGCGGGAGGCGTTATAATCTCTAGTTTTGAAAAGTGCAAGAGCATTGCCACAAGTGACCTATGTCTTCCAAAAATGATCTTTTTCAACGAACACCGCTGCTGAATGGCGAATCTATCGACGCCAAACGTGAGGTGTTGCGCGCGTATTTTCACACTACCCTGGATCGCTATGAGCAACTGTTTGAGACTTTGCGTAGCCAGGAAGCCTACTATGTTAAACCCATCACATTGCGTCACCCTCTGATTTTCTATTTGGGACATACAGCAACTTTCTTCACCAATAAGCTGGTGTTAGCCGGATTGTTTACCGAGCGCATCAATCCCAAACTGGAGTCGATGTTTGCGGTGGGCGTCGATGAAATGAGCTGGGATGATCTGGATACGACCCACTACGATTGGCCAACTGTCGAAGAGGTCATGGCCTATCGTCGTACCATGCGCGCCAGAGTCGACCAGCTGATCACTACCATGCCGTTGAAACTGCCAATTTCATGGGACAGTCCATGGTGGGCCATTGTCATGGGGGTGGAGCATGAACGGATTCATTTGGAAACATCGTCCGTTCTTATCCGGCAGCATAAACTCGGTTACGTACAGCCCCATCCGGCATGGCAACCTTGCCGCATAAGCGGGAACGCGCCGGAGAACCAAATGGTCGAGGTGGCGGCCGGTAAGGTGGTGATTGGCAAGAGCAAAAACGATCCTTATTATGGATGGGATAACGAGTATGGCCATCATGAGGCCGAGATACCTGCTTTTCAGGCCAGCCGCTATTTGGTGAGTAATCAGGAATTCCTGGCATTTGTCGAGGCAAAGGGCTATGAATCGGATGCATGCTGGGAAGAGGAAGGGCTGGCCTGGAAGCGGCATATGCAGGTTACTTGCCCGACCTTCTGGGTACGAAAAGGGGAACAGTGGTGGCTGCGTCTGATGGCGGAAGAGGTGCCCATGCCTTGGGATTGGCCGGTAGAGGTCAACTATCACGAAGCCAAGGCCTTTTGCAACTGGAAGGCGAGAACCACCGGGCAGTCGGTACGCCTGCCGACGGAAGATGAATGGTATCGGCTGTATGATGTTGCCGGCCTGAGCGAAGTGCCCGCCGATACGCCGGCGAAAGGTAATATTCATCTCGATTACTATGCATCCAGCTGCCCCGTCAACGAATTTCAGCAGGGGGATTTTTTCGATATTGTGGGAAATGTCTGGCAGTGGACGGAAACGCCGACTTATCCTTTCGCCGGTTTCGACGTGCATCCGCTTTACGACGACTTTACAACGCCCACTTTTGACGATCGGCACAATCTCATCAAAGGCGGATCATGGATTGCCTGTGGCAACGAGTCTCTAAAATCGGCGCGTTATGCTTTCCGGCGGCATTTTTTTCAGCATGCGGGGTTTCGTTATGTAATATCCGATGCGCCCACCACCTTGCCCAGTTCGCATTATGAAACCGATAAACTGCTATCGGAGTATGCGGAATTTCACTATGGAGATAACTATTTCGATGTCCCCAACTTCCCGGCGGCCCTGGCTAAACTGGCAATCAGTGCCATCGGTAGCCGACCGGCGCACAAGGCGCTCGATCTAGGGTGTGCATCCGGCCGTGCCACCTTTGAACTGGCCCGGCATTTCGAGCATGTCACTGGCGTGGATTTCTCGGCGCGTTTCATCAACCAGGGTGTCCAGCTGGCCCAGCATGGTGTTTTGCGTTATACGCTGACGGATGAAGGTGAGCTGGTCTTTTATCGTGAACGCACACTGGCCAATCTGGGGCTGGAAGCTATCAAGCACAAGGTTGAATTCTTTCAGGGGGACGCCTGCAATCTCAAGCCGATTCTGACCGGTTATGATTTGATTCTGGCGGCCAATCTGATCGATCGTTTGTATGATCCCGCCAAATTCCTGAGTATGATCCACGAGCGGCTCAATTCGGGCGGGCTGCTGTTGATTGCTTCACCGTATACCTGGCTGGAGGAACATACCAAACGGGAAAACTGGGTGGGTGGCTTCAAGCGCGATGGCGAAAGCTTCGGTACACTCGACGGGCTCAAGGAGATTCTGGGCAAACATTTCAAATTGATTCAGGGACCATTGGAAGTTCCGTTCGTGATTCGTGAAACTCGCCGTAAATTCCAGCATACCTTATCGGAAGCGACCATCTGGGAGAAAATCGATTGAGTGATGGCTTCGATCGCGAGATCGACCGGACAGGCACATCGAGCACAAAATATGATGGTCGCTCGATGATGTTCGGTCATGCAGAGGTAATGCCGATGTGGGTGGCGGATATGGATTTTGCCGCGCCTGCTGCAGTCACTGAAGCATTGGCCGCGCGTGCGGCCCACCCGATCTATGGCTATACGTTGTTTCCTGACAGTTTATACGCTGCCCTGATCGACTGGCTGAAAGTGCGCCATGGCTGGCGGGTCGAGCGGGACTGGATTGTTTTTTGTCCGGGTGTGGTACCTTCGCTCACTACCGCTATTCTGGCGCTTACCCAGCCAGACGAGCCTGTCATTATTCAACCGCCCGTATATTTCCCATTTTTTTCCGCTGTGACAAAAACCGGCCGGCAGCTCAATGCCAGCCCATTGCGGCTCGAGCAACAACGCTACAGCATGGATTTCGAGGGCTTGGCCAAACAGGCCGAGACGGCACGTATGTTGTTGTTTTGCTCGCCGCACAATCCGGTCGGCAGAGTCTGGCAGCGGCCGGAGCTGGAACAGCTGCTGGCTATCGCCAAACAGCATGAGTTGATTGTCGTGTCGGATGAAATTCATGCCGACTTGGTCTATCCGGAGAGCAAACATCATATGTTGGCCAGCCTGGCTGACTGCCCCGAACAGATTATTACCGCGGTCGCTCCCAGCAAGACCTTCAATATTCCTGGGCTCAATCTGTCCGCCTTGATCGTACCCCATACCAAGTACCGGGCGGCAATCAGCGAGTATCTGGACATGATTCATGTCAGTGCTGCCAATCCTTTCAGCATCGTCGCGTTCGAAGCCGCTTACCGTCACGGCGGCGCGTGGCTGGACGCGTTGATGGCCTATCTCGCCGAAACACGTGATTTCATTCGGCAATATCTGGCCGAGCATCTTCCCGAAATCAGGCTGATCTCTCCCGAAGGCACGTATCTGGTCTGGCTCGACTGCCGGTCGCTGAGTTTAAGCGACGATATGCTTGCGCAGTTTTTTGTATCGCAGGCTGGAATCGGCCTCAGCCCCGGGATTTTGTTCGGTAAGGAAGGCAGCGGTTTTATGCGCATGAACATCGGCGCACCCCGGCATCAGGTCAGGCATGCACTGGAAAAGATAAGGCAGGCCGTTGACCAGAGAAAACAGCGATCCTGACGGTCGCATTAATGCTGCCCGGCTGGCTCTGTCAGCAGGATATTTAGTCCCACAGTATGCTGAACAATTGCCAGCATGCTGTGGGACTAAATATCCTATAGCCTATTCAGGAACAGCTTGACGGTGGACATATCCCATGGACTGATATCCTCGTCTCTGATCAGGTCGGGGAATTTTTTCGCGGGAATATCACATGCCTCATCGTCGCCGACCAATAACACGCGCATTTGTGCATCATAGGCGCAACGCAATTCCCATAGCTGACCATCTGCCCGGATCGTATTGGCTGTAATGATCCCGATCGCACCGTCACAACCGCTTACGACCTCCTGGCATTCAGCTTTCCATGCGCTTTCCCATGATTTCTTTTGTGGCATGAAGACACATTCCCATTGCTCGTTAATTTTTTTGATTTCGTCGATCAGCTGGTCCTTGAGTTCGGTATCCTTGAGTGGAAAGCTGATAAAAACCCGGTTGGTTGAAGCCACGGTGATATCCTCCCTGTAATAATTGTAGATTGTAATCAAGGGATATAGACCTTTATCCCCACTTTGTCTGCTAATTGGCAAAAAATATAGCACCCCCTCCAAGCGAACGTCAATCGATACGAGACGTCCGGGATCCGTAAAGCGACTCATTGGGGCAGGTCAACAGTGGCTGGGCATGAGGCAGGTATTCTCGATTCCCTGATTGTCCACATTATTTATGGTCCACATATTGTGATCAAAGGCATAAGTGATTATCTTCAATGTTCACCCGGCTGGGATCAAATGCCACAGGCCGAGCGGTACGCTTTGCAAAGCAAGGGACAGCGCCTTTGCAACGTTCTGAAAGGGAGCGGCTATTGCAGAGCTGCGGTGCTTTGCCCTGCAGCTTGAAAACCGTACATTTCAGCCTGTCCAGCTGATCTAGGAGGCTGTCCGAGAATAGCGATCGTAGCGAGGGCGAGGCTGGTTGAGTTGGATTTTTCGATCATTTGAGGCGAATAGTCGTTCTATTTAACGAAAAGGATCGTAAAATCCGGCCAATCACGCTCGTCCGCAGTAGATCAGTCTCGGACAGCTTCCTAGGATCATCGCATGCAGCCCGAATCAAAGATAAGATATATTTACAATGCTAGATGAAACACTGATTCAATTATTGCTCTTGTTGGGTGCGACCGTCGCGGTCGTGCTGAGCTTCCAGAAAATACACATCCCTCCCAGCCTAGCCTACTTACTGGTGGGTATCTTGCTGGGACCTCACACGGCCGGACCAGTGATCGATAATGGTTATATTGGGCTGATCGCCGAATTTGGTATCGTGTTCCTGCTGTTCACGATAGGTCTCAGTTTTTCTTTGGCGCATATCTATTCCTTGAGGCATATGATACTGGGATTGGGTTCTGCACAGGTCATGTTGACAACCATCATTGTTGCAGCGGGACTGTGGTTGCTGGATGTCGATGCCCAAGTCGCGTTTGTGATCGGAGCCGTATTTGCGCAATCTTCTACAACTATCATTGCCAAGCAACTGAGCGAGGTGGGGGAGGAGCATGCTCGTCACGGCAGGCTGGGGATTGCGTTATCGGTATTTCAGGATATTACAGCCGTACCGTTCGTGATCATCATCCCCGTTCTGGGGGTCGCGGCCTCCGATGCGGTTATTGGTGCGCTTGGCTGGGCGCTGATCAAGGCGATATTGGCGATAGCCATCATGATCTTCAGCGGCCGATACCTGCTCAAGCCTTTGTTTCACCTGGTCACTCAGAAGCGCTCGGCGGAATTATTTACACTGACAGTTTTATTTGTCTGCATTCTGTCTGCCTGGATTACCAAGAGTTTCGGCTTGTCGATGGCATTTGGCGCATTTCTGGCGGGTATGATGCTTGCTGAAACCGAGTTCAGACATCAGGTCGAAGCCACCATCCGCCCGTTTCGCGATGTGCTGCTGGGGCTTTTCTTTATCAGCATCGGTATGTTGATGGATCCAGGTGTCTTGCCACAAATCTGGCTGCAGGCACTTGCAGGTGCTGTGGCGCTCCTGCTGATCAAGTTGCTGCTGGTCACAACGATTGTTAGGCTGGCCAGAGTCGATTGGAACACCGCATTGCGAGTCGGTCTGATACTGGCAGTTGGTGGTGAATTCGGCTTCGCCTTGCTGGCAATTGCCATCGGTTCAGAAGTGATCGCCCAGCAATTTGCCCAAATAGCGCTCACCTCGGTACTGATTTCGATGGTCATCGCACCATTTATGATCCGTTATAACCGGGTGCTGGCTGCTGAAATAATGCCGCTTCCGGTAGAAAATAAATGGGAGGAAGCAGGGGAGGGCGATTCGATCCATCCCCATGATGCCAGCAACCACGTCGTGATTTGTGGCTTTGGCCGAATTGGCCAACTTGTCAGCCATTGTCTGGAAGCGGAAAACATTCCGTATATCGCGCTGGATATGGATGCTGCACGGGTGCGCGAGGCGCGTTTGGCTGGTTATCCGGTCTATTATGCCGACTCAGCCGAGTTGAGCGTACTGGAAGCTGTGAATATTGCATCGGCGCGTTTGCTGCTGATCAGTCACGATGACACGACCGCAGCGCTGAAAACACTGGAAAATGCCAAACTTCTCAAGGCTGATTTGACAGTGCTGGTGAGAACACGCGATGAATCGCATCTTGCTGAACTCAAAGCGGCGGGTGCTACCGAGGTGATTCCCGAAACACTGGAAGCAGGCATGATGTTGATTTCTCATGCACTACTCGCGCTCGAAAGACCGCTTAACACAGTCGCCCAGTATATTCAGGAACAGCGTATGAATCGCTATCAGATGTTGCGCGAGTTGCTCAGCGGTAGTGGGACATCCTTTGAACGGTCCGAGGAAAGGCTGGCAGACAGACTATATCCCATTTCGCTTGATGACAAGAGCCCGGCAGTTGGCCGCAGGCTGGCCGATCTGGTCATCAATGCGGACAATCTGGTAGTGACGGCCTTGGTTAGAAACGGTCGGAGGACACTGTCGCCCTCCCCGGACACCGTGCTGCAAGCGAGCGATGTGCTGGTGTTGTTTGGTTCGGCAGATGATCTCCAGCGTGCCGAGATATCGCTGACAGGGAGCAAGCGGCCGCCAATTGGGTGAGGACCTAGGAGGCTGTCCGAGAATAGCGATCGTAGTGAGGGCGAGGCTGGTTGAGTTGGATTTTTCGATCATTTGAGGCGAATAGTCGTTCTATTTAACGAAAAGGATCGAAAAATCCGGCCAATCAGGCTCGTCCGCAGTAGATCAGTCTATTCTCGGACAGCCTCCTAGTACTCCGTTCCGCCAAACCGCTTACATGAAATCGCGCCTTCGCCTGTCATGCGTTGTTGCAAATCCTCGCCATAGCTACGGCTATGACTGCGGTTTGCGCCTAGCCTGGCAGGCGAATCCATCGATTTCATTCGTAAGCTAATTGACGGTACGGAGTACTAGTTCAGCGGATGTTTCATTTCAAGTTTTTTGATATGCTCGCTCAATCCGAGCGCTTTGTCTACGTCGAGCTGAATGGCGATACCAGTCCCCAGGCTCTCATCAAGATTGCCGGCTTCGGTGACGACATTCAGTACATGGTCTGCACGCCGTGCCTCGGCCAGAATCATGATGACAGCGCGCGGGTCGAGAATTTCAAGCCCGAATATCCCAATTACTTTTTCCAGTCCCTCACCACGTGCATTGTTGATGATAGTGGCGCCGGTAGCACCCGCTTCGCGGGCGGCATCCATGACCTGTGCAGTTCTGTCCTAGTCTACAAATACGATGATCAATTTAAAGTGCATTGACAACTCCCAATTATCTCGAGTGATGCCCTTATTCTGACAGTATTTTTCTGCAAATGACACTGGTCAATTTCCGGTCATTTGAATCGTGCGCGGTGAGCATTCAGTTTTTTGAGCGTATCATAAACAATATGCCTTATTTTATAGGCGAGTTGCCGGAAACAATTTCCGATGGCTTGTCCTCAGCCTGACTGGATGTTGGCTGGTCAAACATCGCTTCAAAAATCAATAGTTTGTGCTCTCCGCGCCGCCGTTCCGCCATGCGCCCATTTTCCGCCGGGGTGGTGGGATGAGGGGTGTTTCGAGTGTCTTGCTCACGGCGTTCAACGAAGGGGCGTAATTGAATGCCATACTGTTCCTTCATGCGTGCCTGCAAGGCGGCCGTGAATTGCTCGGTTTCCTTGTGCGGTGTGTCGTTGCCATCCAATAATCGTATGTTGATCACCACAGCATACTGAGTCAATTTTTTTCCATGCGCTGCTTGCTGTTCCATCACATGTACCAAGGAATTCTCGTTGTGCCTGAGTTCGCCCGAAAGCATGCGAACCAGATTCTCTGCTTCCTGGGCCGTATGGCTGCCCAGGAAAAGGCCATAGCTTTTGGTGGGCGCCAGCCCCCAGAGCGCATGCAGATAACGCAGCGCCGTGATGAAGTGCCATGGGCGCAGCGTCAGGTAGAAGTATCCGCCGAAAATGAGCAGGAAGGCGAGCAGCATCAGAACCTCGGGGATGTCCAGGTATAGACCGGCCAGGCCAATGCTACCGAGCAGCAGGTGGATGAAGGCGATCGTATATACGGCGTCCCCAACTCGATAACCTGCGCTTAGCATGATGTGGTGCAGGTGATTATGGTCAGGTTCAAATGGCGATTTTTGTTGCCTGACTCGACGCAGCATGATGCTGATGGTATCCATGAGCGGGATGGAGAATAACCACAGTGCCGTGACTGGTGTCATGGCGCGGTCGATGCCTTGGGATAGATCGATGAGCAGCCATGCGATCAGAAATCCGAGCAGCATGCTTCCGTTGTCTCCGAGAAAAACTTTGGCACGCGCTTGAAACGGATGCCGAAGATTGAAGCATAAAAATGCGACGGTTCCGCCGCTGACGGCAATGATCAATACCAAATTGGGTTGATCACCGGCAATATAAGCTACAGTGCCCAGCAGCAACAGGCTCATCAAGGTTACAGATCCGGATAGTCCATCGATGCCATCAATCATGTTGAGCGCATTGATACCACCGATGGTGGCAAGCAGCGTAAACGGAATGGCGAATAGGGCAAGCGGAAATATTTCGCCGGCCAGCAGGTGTCCGAGATCGCTGATCACGACACCGCTTACGAGCGTCATGATTAGCACAACGAGGGTCTGAATGATGAAGCGCAGCTTATAGGAAAGCTGGAAAACGTCGTCAATGAACCCTAAGATAAAAATAATCATGGCGCCAAGTCCCAAACCCAACCATTTCATGGCATGTTCAGGAAAGTGACTGGCCAGAAAAACCAGAGCTATCGAGAGGGCAACTACAATACCTGTTCCGCCGACGAAGGGCGTGTGGGTTTCATGCTGTTTATGCTGGCCGGGGCGATCCAGGATACCGTGCGCAAGTGCCAGAGAAATGGCGAGCCGAACCGTTAACCCTGCCAGTAGCGTACTGATTGCGAACAAAATGAGAGTGTCTGTCATGGCTGAGAATATGAAGTGAGAGAATAGAAACCCGAGATGGATACAGATTGATTACAGTGGTGCCAAGGTGATGTCGAATAAGCGTCACCCGTAATGACTCAAATGACGGCTTTGGATATATAACGGCATCAATGGAAATTTCTGTAGCCCTCATTGCTTCTGTTCGCTGCATGAACAGATTACTCGAGGCGTTGCTTATCAATTGAAACTGTATTTTTCGGTTGGCTGTTATGATTTATAGCCAACATATTGAGATAAGAAGAGAAAATAATGAGTTGTTATGCTTCTGAACTGTTTTCAGTTACAAAATGTACCGTGCACGTATCCAGCAGCAGCAACCCAAATGTGTACAAGGGTGCGCTTGCGCACCCTAAACTAGTACTCCGTTCCGTCAATTAGCTTACAAATGAAATCGATGGGTTCGCCTGCCAGGCTAGGCGCAAACCGCAGTCATAGCCGTAGCTATGGCGAGGATTTGCAACAACGCATGACAGGCGAAGGCGCGATTTCATGTAAGCGTTTTGGAGGAACGGAGTACTAGGGCACAGGAAAGGGCGCTGCAACGCTATCCTGTGCCTGGCAACTGCACATTACCGCTGGTCCAGTTGAGAGATCCGGACTGAAGTCAGGCGATGTGTAGGATTTTTTCCGTGCAGCGTCTGGCATCGATTGATGTGATTACCATCGATATCTATGCCGGTTTGACTGCATCGGGCGCCTTCTTTACAGCATGGGCTTGATGATTGCCTCGATTTGCGATTTTTTGATGCGCCCGAGTCGCGTGTGCACGATTGTGCCACTGCGATCGATTGTGGCCGTGTAGGGCAGGGCGCCTTGAGGATTGCCCATGGCCTCAGCCAATGAGAAGGCTTCGATATCTCCGACCAGCACAGGATAGTTAATGCCAAATTCTTCGCTGAATGCAGCCACTTTTTCCATATCGTCTATGGCCACGCCAACGATTACCACGCCCTGATCACGATAAGCGGTATAGGTCTCGATCAATTCGGGGATTTCATCGCGACAAGGCAGACACCATGTCGCCCAGAAATTGACGACTACGATTTTCCCCTGCCATTGCGCAGCGGATTGGAGTGTTCCATCTATATCGGGCAGAGAAGCAGCGAAGAAATTATCGGCGCCCGCTTTCTTTTCGCTGCTGGTCAACGACATGGCGTTGTCCATATGCCAGGACTTATAGGCAAAACCGGCAGCCAGCGAGAAGATTGCCACAACGATGTAAAACGATAATTTATTTGACTTTGACATGCGCTATCCAGGGAAATAAACCAGGTTGAATGAACAGTGGTTTTTTACAAGCGTAGGCGCTTACCGCTGCGCCTCTCGTATGTAATCAGCCAAGCTGGTGTGAAGATTAGAGCAGAACTGCATCGAGTACCGTAATGAAATCTTCCTTGTTGAGGTAGCCGATGATTCTGATGTCGTGAATTTCACGCCCCTGCGGATCGATAAACAAAATTCCGGGTGGGCCAAACAGTTTGAAGCGTTTGAGCAGTGCGGCATCATCCGGGGTGCCGTCGGTAACATCGATTTGCACCAGCACCACATTCTTCAATCTTGCCTGGACCTGTGGATCGCTAAAAGTGAAGCGCTCCATTTCCTTACAGGAAACACACCAGTCAGCATAAAAATCGATCATGAGGTAGCGGCCCTGGGATTGCTCGATGTATGCATCCAGTTCGGCGACCGTTTTGATCCGCTTGAAAGGCAGGCTTTCACCGGCTGTTAAATCCTGTTCGGCCAGCTGTCCTGGGCTGGTGGTGGCAAGGTTGAATTTGGAGAGTGGCTGCAGCACGTCACGGCTGCCGGAAAGCACGCCGATCAACAATGCAACCCCGGTCAGCAGGGCGATGACGCCCACCCCCTTGAGGAACCTTCTGACGCCAGTTGCCTTTTCGGGTAGTGGATCGAGTGCGTGCAGATAGATCGCGGAAATGATCAGCAACGCTGCCCATAACAGCATATGGATGACCTCGTTGATGACGGGTGAGATCAGCCAGATTGCGACCGCGAGCAGCAAAACGCCAAAGAACTGCTGGATCGATTTCATCCACGAGCCCGATCTTGGCAGCAGTGCGCCTGCGGAGATGCCCAGCAACAGGAGCGGCACTCCCATGCCGAGTGCCATGACAAACAGAGCGGAACCGCCCAGCATGACGTCGCCAGTCTGGCTGATGTAGAGCAGGGCGCCGGCTAGCGGCGCAGCCACACAAGGACTAACAATAAGCGCCGACAATGCCCCCATGCCGAATACACTGGTGAGATGTCCGCCTTTCAAATGTCCGGTCTCTTCGGCGATTTTGCTCTGGATGAAAGAAGGTAACTGAAGCTCATAGAAACCGAACATCGAGAAGGCGAGCGCAATGAAGACCAGGGCAAACGTGCCCAGCACCCAGGCGTTCTGCAGTGCGGCTGACAGCATGGCGCCGGACATGCCCGCGGCCGCGCCGGCAATGGCATAAGTAATGGCCATTCCAAGTACATAAGCAAGAGCCAGCGTAAACCCGCGCAGTTTGGATAAATGCTGTCCCTTGGTGGCGATGATGCCCGACAAAATCGGGAACATGGGGAACACACAGGGTGTAAACGCCAATAGCAGGCCAATGCCGAAAAAACCGCTCAGTATCAGCCAGAAATTCCCGCTGGCAAACATGCGTTCGATTTTGTAGGATTCGGTTTCATATAAGGGCGCTTTGGCCGGGGTCTGGAATAACTCTGCCGCCGGGTCGGGGTCAGCTGCCGCGGCCTCTGCGCTGACGATGTCTGCCACTGCGTCGACTGTGGTCTTGAGCGCTGGCAACAGCAGTTCATGCACCTTGTTGATCGGGGCATAGCAGACGCCGACCGGTTCATTGCAGCCCTGATAGGTTGCGGACAGGATAAGCTGACTGGGTGCGGCAGCCCCGCGCTGCAACGAAATGACTGCCTGCAACGGCTGATAATAGACTTCTGTCTGGCCAAAGGTCAGGTCATCCTTCATTTTTCCGGGCGGAAGCGTGACCTTACTGACCCGAATACCCTCGCTTTTCGATTCGAATACGATTTTGTCGCGATAGAGGTAATATTCCTTGGCTGGCGTCAAATGGGCAATCAATGTCGTTTCGTCGCGCACTTCAAGCGACAATTTGAATGCTTCATCCGGCGGCAGGAGTTCCTGTTGCGCTTGTCCGAAGCTGGTGCCAAGTCGTTGTAAAATCGTCATCAAACCCGATGATTGATTTTCCTCAGCCGCGACATGCGCGCTCGTGAGGCTCAACAACAGGAAAATTATTTTTATCCAATGCATCTGCTAACCCTGTTAAACATTTGTTTCATCGATTACCCATTGTAAATAGGCAGGCAAACCGTTACCGATAGGGACAGCCAGAATCTCGGGGAGTTCGTAGGGGTGCAGTGATTTGATAGCTTGTTCGATCGCGTCATAATGCCGGGCTGCGGTCTTGATCAAGAGCGGAATCTCGCCGGCGGTTTCGATCTGGCCTTGCCATCGATAAAAAGAGGTACATTCTGGCAGGACATTGACACAGGCGGCAAGTCTGTCATTCAGCAGTTTTTCCGCCAATGCTTTTGCGCCGGCATGATCCGGAAAGTTAGTCAAGACAAGTATGACCTGCATCGATCGGTTGTTCCCTGGGTATCTATCGCCTTATCCTGGCAGCTTGAATTTCTATGATATTCTATTGTAAACGCAATTTCTCGTAACAAGACAAGATAATGAATCTATTCCTACGATGAAAAAACTGTTTTTGCTGCTTCAGGTGATCACCAGTATTTTCCCTATTGGCGTATTTTTTACCTACATCCTCATGGATGAAGGCGACCAGTTTACCTACGAGCACTACCTGGTTACGGTCATGAGTGCTTTTCCATTTTTCATGGTGCTCTTGATAAAATATTTCTTATCGGGATTCGAAGATAAGTAAATTTCCCAGAATCCGACCATGGCCCTGCGGTGAAATCCGCACCGGCCGCAGCAGCTTGCCTAAACTTGAAGCTACGCTGATTTTTACTGGGGCGGTTGCTTGCATATTCCGTTCCACGAGCCAAATGCATACAAAATGAAAAAATTACTGTTTTTCCTTCCGCTCGTTTTTATTGTTGAAGTGTGTTGGCTTCCATCATTGGCGCAGGCTGAAACGCGCTATGCCAGCGATCAGATCGAAGTGCTGCTGCGTACCGGGCCCAGTCACCAGCATGCAATCGTACGCATGCTGAAAAGTGGTGTTGATCTGGAAGTCCTGGAGCATGACAAAGTGAAAGGCTATACCAGGGTACGGGCAACAGGCGGTGCTGAAGGATGGGTGCTGACCCGGCATCTGATGACCGAGCCTTCAGCCAGAGAATTGCTGGCGCAATTGAGTGACCATTTTTCCCAATCCGAGAACGACCTGGACAGTCCGACCGCTCAAGCCGACCTGATTCGGCGCGAGTATGATGCGCTGGCACAACAGACAGTCACGCTGGGCAAGGACAACAAGCAAATGGCGCATGATTTAGCGAAAATTCGGCAAACGGCGGCCAACGCAGTCAATCTGGACAGACAGAACCAGGAAATGCGTCAGCAAATAGTCGAGTTGCAGCAACTGATAGGCCGGCTCGAGCAGGAGAATCAGCTGCTTGGAAACCAGGTCGAGCGTGACTGGTTCTATGCTGGGGCATTGGTGTTGTTCATGGGTCTTTTGATGGGATTGATCATCCCCCGCATCCAATGGCGCAAGCGGTCGCACTATAGCGATTTCTGAATGCTGCCTAGTACTCCGTTCCGCCAAACCGCTTACATGAAATTGCGCCTTCGCCTGTCATGCGTTGTTGCAAATCCTCGCCATAGCTACGGCTATGACTGCGGTTTGCGCCTAGCCTGGCAGGCGAATCCATCGATTTCATTTGTAAGCTAATTGACGGAACGGAGTACTAGGCTGCAGGGAACCGGTTTTCCTTTATCGGTAGACTCGGCGGCCGGGACTGGAAAAGGTCTGGATAGCCGCGCCCCATTGGGTCTTGCCATGAACTGTGCTTCAAGTATCGTAGGGTGCGCTTGCGCACCGTCCAGCCGATGTTGAGTTACGGTTGCAGGGAAAGTCAGTTTTAGGGTGCGCAAGCGCACCCTACCGCACTCTGCCGACGCCATGTTGAATGGCATCATGCCCGTTGGCGTTCGCTATGAATGGTGGTCAAGGTGTGTGTGGCGGTCATTTTTTACTATCCGACTTTGCGAGCGCAGCGAAGCAATCTAATCCAACGCCAACCTGGCCTTGATGCTGGGTGCCTTGCCAGGCAGGCAGCGGGTGAGGTCATTCATGACAGAAAAATTATCGTATGAGCAATGCGCTGGGGTGATGAATCCGAATCGAGAAGTGGTCGTTTCTGCGATTGATCCAGCCACGCACCTCAACAGGTTTGTTCAAGTAGGTTTTTAAGGGTGGAAACAGCGCCAGGTCGCTGTTGGCTATGCGAAGATCAATTTTGTCGTTGATGATCAAGCGGCTGTATTGCCGGCTTCGCTTGAGCGCAGTCACTTTCGCCCGGTAGCGTTGCCAGCCAAATGGTTTCTCGGTTATTTTGGTCAGGTCGCGCGGCGCATAGTGTGGCATTGACCAGATGCCGAGTTGCTGTCTTTCGGCTCGTTGCTGCGCCTGGATCAAGGCTTCGGCATGGCGCAAATTTGGCGGCAGCAAGGTGACGACAGCCAGGCCGTGTTCCAGTAGTGAGCGGTTGATATGCTCTCCGTTGGGGAGATACACATGGGCGAGTAGTCTTTTGTAGCGATCCTGTTTCTGCTGATCGTGCTCCAGGTAAACATTGCGTCCCTGCAGTTTATGATGCAACCAGTTTTTCGCAATAATGCCTCCCGGTTCATTGGGCCGATGCCGGCTTTCGACTTCGGGTGTGTTGATTCCCAGTAGCCGTACGCGCTTGTTTCCTTCGATGATGATCGTGTCGCCATCGATCACCTTGACTACCCGGCTCCAGTTGCGGGCGGGTTGAACGTTTAACTGTAGCGGTTTTGCGGCAGGGGTAGGGATGTCCGAGTAGGTGATCCGGCCGCGCGCATCCTCACTGCGATAGACGCCGTTCGCGACACTCAGTGGGCCCGGCAGAAACAACAGCGCGATCGCAAGGCAAGCCAGCTTTTTGAGTGGTGACAGCAGGTTCGAATGTAGGTGGGAGGGTCTGGTAAAATGCATGAATAAGCCTACCCAGGCGTTTCACCCATTTAAAGAGAGAAAAATCCGGTATGGAAATTGACAAGGCGATCGATGCAGCGTTTGAGCCCATATCAAACGCTGTCGCATCGGTCATTTTTTTTAGCGTATCAGCGATGGAGCTGGATATCAAGCTGATCCTGGTATGGCTGGTGGTGGCTGCCCTATTTTTTACCTTGTATTTGGGGTTTGTGAATGTGCGCTATTTCGGGCATGCGATCAGCTTGCTGCACGAAAAAAATGGTGATCCAAACGTTGATGGAGAAATCAATCGTTTTGATGCCCTGATGACTTCGCTGTCGGGAACAGTGGGCTTGGGTAATATCGCCGGCGTGGCTTTGGCGATTTCGGTAGGCGGGCCAGGGGCGGCATTCTGGATGGCAGTGATGGGCATCTTTGGCATGTCGACCAAATTCATGGAAGTGTCCCTGGGGGTGAAATATCGGCAGCATGGTTCCAAACGTCATCCTGAAAGAATCTCGGGTGGACCGATGTATTACCTGCGCAGCGCTTTTGACCAGCGCGGCCATACCCGCCTAGGCCGATTCATGGCAGGTTTGTTCGCCGTTTGCTGCGTGGGGGGGACGCTGGGTGCGGGCGGACTGTTTCAGGTCAATCAGGCCTATAATCAGGCAGTGATCATTACCGGTGGAGACAGCGGTTTTCTGGCCGACAAGGGATGGCTGTTTGGACTGATCACCGCGATATTGGTCGGCTTGGTCATACTGGGCGGCATTCAGTGGATCGCGGCGGTGGCGGGACGGGTGGTGCCATTGATGGCAATCACTTATATTCTGACCGGTTTGGCCGTGATTGCCATGCATTATGAAGCGATTCCCGCTGCATTGCAGACCATACTGGAAATGGCCTTGTATCCACAGGCCGGTTTGGGGGCATTGCTCGGTTCACTGCTGATCGGCGTGCAGCGTGCTTCATTCTCGAACGAGGCCGGCCTGGGGTCATCGGCGATCGCGCATGCGGCGGCCAAGACCAATGAACCTGTCAGTCAGGGCATAGTTGGGATGTTGGGGCCTTTTATCGATACGGTGATCATTTGCATGATTACTGCCTTGGTGATTGTGATCTCGGGCGCCTATCTGGATGGCAACGGCATGGAGGGCGTGGCGTTGACTTCCCGGGCGTTTGCCACGGGCATTTCCTGGTTTCCTTATGTGCTGGCGGTGACAGTTTTTTTGTTTGCCTACTCGACCATGATCTCCTGGTCGTATTATGGCCTGAAATGTGCAACCTACCTGTTTGGGGAAGATGACAGAGTCGAAGTGCTCTACAAAATAGTGTTCTGTCTGTTCATCGTCGTTGGCGCATCCGCCGAATTGTCGAATATTATACTGTTTACCGATTCCATGGTGCTGGCCATGTCGATTCCGAATATCATCGGTCTGTACCTGCTGGCACCGGAAATCAAGCGTGATCTGAATCGATACATTTTGCGTATTAAACAGGAAAATACCAATTGATCATCCGTATGGGCGCCTATCGTAATGACATTATCGAGAACCGGGCTTGAGTGAGATATGACAAAAAACCAACCGATGGATCCAGCCATGGCAACCGAACCGCTGATTGAATTCAAGGATGTGAGTTTTGCCTACGGTACGAAACAGATACTGAAAGGTGTCAATATGACCATGTCCCGCGGGCAGGTTGTCGCCATCATGGGAGGAAGCGGGTCTGGCAAGACCACCTTGCTGCGTTTGATCGGCGGGGAAGTCAAGCCCTCCGGGGGAACTGTCAGTGTGGCCGGACAAGTCGTGCATCAGCTTAATCGAAACCAGCTGTTCCAATTGCGCCGCAAAATGGGCATGCTGTTTCAGTTCGGTGCATTATTTACCGACCTATCGGCATTCGATAATGTCGCGTTTCAGATGCGTGAGCATACCAATCTGCCCGAAACCATGATCCGGGATCTGGTACTCATGAAACTGCATGCGGTCGGCCTGCGTGGGGCGCATCAACTGATGCCGGCCGAGCTTTCGGGGGGCATGGCGCGCCGGGTCGCATTGGCCCGTTCGATTGCGCTCGATCCGATGTTGATGATGTACGACGAACCCTTTACCGGGCTGGATCCGATTTCACTCGGCGTGATCGGCAGCCTGATCCGTCATTTGACGGATGCGCTTGGCATGACATCAATTCTGGTCACGCATGATGTGCAGGAATCCTTGCAGATCGTCGATTATGTCTATTTCCTGGCGGATGGTGTGATTGCCGCACAGGGGACACCTGAAGAAGTGCGCCAGTCGAAGACACCGTTTGTGCACCAGTTTATCCACGGCGAAGTCGATGGTCCGGTGCCCTTTCACTATCAGGCGCAGCCCTATGCCAACGATTTAAACATGGCTGCTTCGGCTGACACCGCTATCGAATCCTGAAACCGCAGAATGAGATAGTAATCTGGCGCGCAAGGTTATTTCTATCAGCCTACTCACTGAAGTCAGGGATTGAATCTGGAGAATTATTTTGATTAAAAATATCGTGACTGGCATTCAAGCGGTTGGACATCGGGTGATTGATAGCATCTGGCGTCTGGGTTGCGCGAGCCGCTTTTTCTTGCTGGTGCTGTTGAAGTCACCGCCCAGTTTCCTGCGTTTCGGCTTGATCACGCGCGAAATTTATTTTGCTGGCGTACTGTCGCTGGTCATCATTCTGGTTTCGGGGTTGTTTGTCGGCATGGTGCTGGGGCTGCAGGGCTATGAGACTTTGCAGAAATTCGGCGCCGAGTCGGCTGTGGGTACATTGGTGGCCTTATCGCTGGTGCGGGAGCTGGGCCCCGTCATCGCCGCCTTGCTGTTTGCCAGCCGTGCCGGCTCGGCCATGACTGCGGAAATCGGGCTCATGAAAGCCACCGAGCAGCTGGCCGCGATGGGCATGATGGCAGTGGATCCGGTTGCGCGCGTGGTGGCGCCCAGATTCTGGGCCGGGGTGATTTCCATGCCGCTGCTGGCTGCAATGTTTACCGTCATGGGGGTGTTCGGCGGCTATCTGGTGACCGTGATTTTCATTGGCGTGGATGAAGGCTCGTTCTGGTCGCAAATGCAAGATGCCGTTGATTTTCGATATGATATTGTGAATGGCGTCATTAAAAGCTGCTTCTTCGGGGTGGCGATCACGGCCATTGCCGTGTTTGAAGGTTTCGATGCGCCGCCGACAGCGGAAGGGGTGTCCGGCGCGACTACCCGAACTGTAGTCACTTCCGCGTTGACTATCTTGGGGATGGATTTTGTTTTGACCGCATTCATGTTCAGAGGAGTGAGTTGATGCAGCGGACCATGATGGATTTCTGGGTAGGTTTGTTTGTAATCGCCGGAATAGGCGCTTTGCTGATACTGGGAATGAAGGTAGGCAACTTGACCACTTACCAGACAGGCGAGAGCTATACGCTGGTGGGAAATTTTGAAAATATTGGCGGTCTGAAAGTACGTGCCCCGGTCAAGAGCGCCGGGGTGGTGGTGGGGCGGGTGGCCGATATTCAATTCAGTCTGGAAACTTACGATGCGGTGGTGACGATCAATATGGATGCGCGTTACCAGTTTCCGCAGGACACATTTGCCAGCATTCTCACTTCGGGTTTGCTGGGCGAACAATATGTCGGTTTACTGCCCGGCGGGGATGACGCTATGCTTTCGGATGGAGACCGGTTCATGAAAACCAATTCGGCCATTGTGCTGGAAGACATGATTGGCCGTTTTCTTTTCGACAAGGCATCAGAGGATAAGGATTTTTGATCTAACTAATATCAAACGATAGGTGGCAAAAAACATGAAAGCGCTTTTCAGGCATCTCCTCATATGGGTATTACTGTGGGTGGTTGTTCCCGCTTCTGCCCAGAATAATACCCAGCCGGATGTGTTGATCAGGAACACGGTGGATGAGGTGATCGCAATTCTCAAGCAGGATGACGGCATCAAGGCCGGTGACCAGGACAGAATATTAAGTCTCGTCAGGGAGAAGATATTGCCGCATTTCAACTTTACGCGGATGACCCAGCTTGCAATGGGTAGAAACTGGCGTGCGGCGACCAACGAGCAGAAAAGAGAATTGGTGCGGGAATTTCGTACCCTGCTGGTGCGGACCTATTCCAACTCGCTAACCAATTACCGCGATGAAGTGATCGAGGTCAGTCCCACCAAAGTCAAACCCGATGATACCCGTGCAGTCGTCAGAGCTCAGGTGATACAGGGTCGAGGACGGCAAGCGATCCCGATCGATTACTCGATGGAGAAGACGAGTGACAACTGGAAAGTGTACGACGTGACGATTTCCGGAGTCAGTCTGGTCACCAACTATCGCAGCAGCTTCAACACCCAGATCAGGGATGGCGGCGTGGAAGGGTTGATCGCCACGCTCGTGGAAAGAAACGAATCGTTGAAAGGTCAGTAGGGTGGCGGACGGGTTTGAGAATAGCATAAGTGCAGCAGATGATAAGTTGATGGTTGATGGACCGATCCTGTTTGAGAACGTGATGCGTGTCATGCAGGCAGGCGTGGTTAGGATAGGTGGCAGGCGTCTGGAGATTGACTTTACGCACGTTACTGAAGTTGATTCTTCAGCGGTAAGCATGTTGCTGGAATGGTTGCGTACGGCGCAGGCAAAAGGTTGTCAACTTCGTTTAGTGAATCTGCCAGAAAATTTGCGCAGCCTGATAAAGCTGTATGATGTGGATGACCTGCTTCCATTGGATAACCGCAATCAATCCTGATCAACGACTTTGGCTGGCCAGTTTTTTAGGCAATTCCTCGACAATGATAACGTTGGTGCAATGACTCCCGCTATTGAAATACAGCAACTCGGTAAACGTTATCGCGCGCTGACCGCCCTGGACAATATCGATCTGGTGATACAGCCGGGAGAATTTTTTGCCCTGCTGGGTCCCAATGGTGCAGGTAAAACCACGCTGATCAGCATCCTTGCCGGACTGACCCGGCCCACCCATGGCAGCGCCAAAGTGATGGGCTATAACGTCTTGTCCGAATATCGTGCTGCGCGCAAAAGATTGGGGGTGGTGCCGCAAGAGCTGGTGTACGATCCTTTTTTTACGGTACGCGAAATGCTCGTCATTCAGTCGGGCTATTTTGGGATCAAGGGCAACGATGCCTGGATCGATGAAATTCTGTACCGTCTCGATCTGGCTGACAAGGCGCATACCAACCTGCGCGCACTGTCTGGCGGCATGAAACGCCGGGTGTTGATCGCCCAGGCGTTGGTGCACAAACCGCCGGTAATCATTCTGGATGAACCGACGGCAGGGGTGGATGTGGATCTGCGCCAGAGCTTGTGGCAATTTATCCAGCATCTCAATCAAGAAGGCCATACGGTGGTGTTGACCACGCACTATCTGGAAGAGGCCGAAGCATTATGCAACCGGGTTGCCATGCTCAAGCAAGGCAGGATTGTCGCGCTCGACAGTATGCGCAATCTCGTGCGCAGCATTCAGGACTATACCCTGGAGTTGCGTTTGTCCGCCGATACCTTGCCGGTGGCATTGGCAGCATGGCCGGTCCATCACGATGGCAGTCTGTATAGTTTCAAATTAAAAGATTATGCCGAAATCGAATCGGTGCTGTCGATTCTGCGTGAATCTGGGGTCCGGATACTCGAAATGCAGTTGTTGCAGCCCGACCTGGAAGATGTGTTCGTCAATATTATGGAAAACGTTCCGGCAGGTGCTTCATGACAGGTTTTTATACCTTGCTTTACAAGGAGTTGATGCGGTTCTGGAAAGTCAGCTTTCAAACGATATTGGCGCCGGTGTTGTCCAGTCTGCTCTATCTCTTGATTTTTTCCCATGTGCTGGCGGACAGGGTGGAAGTCTATGAAGGGGTTGCCTATACCGTGTTTCTGATTCCGGGACTGGTGATGATGGCGGTTTTGCAGAATGCTTTTGCCAATTCCTCCTCCAGCCTGATTCAATCGAAAATAACCGGCAACCTGGTATTCATCCTGCTGGCACCACTTTCCTATCTGGAAATTTTTTTGGCTTATGTTGGGGCATCGATGTTGCGTGGGCTGGTCGTGGGACTGGGGGTATACGGTGTCGCCACATGGTTTTATGGGGCGCCTCCTGATTTGTCGGTATGGGCGATTTTATTTGCGTTGCTCGGTAGCGCTCTGCTGAGCGTGATCGGTGTCATTGCCGGCATTGTGTCCGATAAATTCGATCAACTGGCCGCATTCCAGAATTTTCTCATTCTTCCCCTGACTTTTCTTTCGGGGGTATTTTATTCGGTACATTCATTACCCCCCGTCTGGCAATTTCTGTCACACCTGAACCCTTTCTTTTATATGATCGATGGCTTTCGATACGGGTTCTTTGGTGTGTCCGATATTTCGCCTTATATCAGCCTGATTGTCATGGCGGCGAGTCTGGCAGCGATTTCAGGCTGGGCACTGTGGCTGTTGAAAAGTGGCTACAAGCTGCGCCACTAAAGAGTTTGTGTCATTTCTGAATCTACTATCAAGAGGAATACAATATGGTTACCGCAGAATCCATCGAACAAACCATTCAATCCGCCTTGCCATGCGAGTGGATCAGGGTAGAAGGCGATGATGGTCATCATTTTCATGCCGTCATCGTCAGCGCCCAATTCCAGGGCAAAAGCATGATCCAGCAGCACCAGCTGGTTTATCGTGCGCTGGGGGACCGGATGCGTGAGGAAATTCATGCGCTATCGATGAAAACCTATACCCCCGAGCAATGGCAAGTTGCCGAGAAATCGTTCACCTGATCACGCTTGCGCCCGGATGAATGACAGCGCCTCGCAGAGACTGTTTGGGAATTTCTGTATGAGGACAGCTCCGTCAACATCATGGCGAAAAGTATCTGGATAGCCGCAGCCCGTCGGGTCTCGCGTTGAACTGTGCTCCAAATCAAGCCAATTCCGGAGAAAAATTAATATTCATTGCTGCCACAGGCAAGGGTGCGCTTGCGCACCAGTTCTTGCTATGCAAAGCGATGGGCTGCCGGTGTCCAGAGAGTTAGACGGTGCGCAAGCGCACCC